>DAOVYP010000492.1 GCA_030635565.1 Spirochaeta sp.
ACACCCCCCGCCGCGGCGTCGGCAAGACGACCCTTGAGGTAATCGTCACCCTTGCCAGAAAAAAGGGTTACTCCCTCTACTCGGCTGTAAGTGAAATCGTATTCGGATCCGGCGAAGGCGCCGACGATGGCATCGGCGACAAAATTCGTTCAGGGCTGGCGGAATTTCTGGATCTCATCGAGAGGTTCCGGGTCCTTTTTCAGGCGGAAGAAGGAGAGAAATCCACCCTGGCCGTCACATTCAACGAATTGGTTGAAGAGGTTAATTACTGGGGATTTCTTCTGCAGGAGTTTCGCCAGAATGAAAAAATCGCCAAATGGCGCTACGAGAATATTCAGAGTTTTGCGACGTTCCTTGAACGCTGGGAGAAGAATCCGGACAATCTCGATCCGACCCTCAATCGCTGGCTGAATCGAATCACCCTGAATGCCCGGGATGAACTGGACGAAAGTGAAGCCGGGAAAGTGAGCCTGATGACCATCCATGCATCCAAAGGCCTGGAATTCGACGTGGTGTTCCTCGCCGGCGTCGAAGACGGTATCATTCCCCACGCCAGGAGCATTGAAGAAAATCCGAAATCCATAGAGGAAGAACGGCGGCTCTTCTACGTTGCCATAACCCGGGCCCGTAAAAAACTCTACATCTCTTCATGCCTCACCCGGAAAATTCGTCTGGAAACCATCGCCTGCGTCCCCTCTCCTTTCCTGGAGGAGATACCGGAAGAACTCATGGAAAACGCGGAATCCGAAGAACCGTTGTCCCGGGGTGATGATGTTTCCGGCTATTTCAGTAAAATGCCCTGGAAATGACCTCCTGTCGGAGTTGAGACCGAATAATTTTTTTTTAATTGAAAAACTGTCTTGAAACCACTAAATTTATGTTCAGGTACCGCTTTTGTCCGATTCAAACTCTTACAGGAGGTTCAATATGAGCGATCCCATTAATCCGGTGTCCACTCCGCCGCCCCCGCCGGTACAAGAACAGGCTCCACCACCTGAATCCGCACCCGAAGAGCCCCAATCACCCCCACCGACTGCTGAGGATGTGGCGACACGTATTGATGTGACGGCATAGCTCTGCGCCGTTGTATGAAAAAAATATTGTCAGGTCTGACGACACCCGTTAAAGTTTTCATATGAGTGTCAAGGTTCGCACTATCGGTGATCTCGCCCTTCTGGTTGATGTATCACCCAGTACCATATCCCGGGTATTCAACAACGATCCAAAGATTTCGGCCCGAACCAGGCAGAAGGTGCTGGATGTCGCCAGGGAACATGATTTCACACCGAGCCGCCGGAAGCGTTCGGTTTTAAACCGTGAGCTGCGAATTCTTCTGGTAACCCCGGCCCCGGATCCTCAGATACCCCATATTATGGAAGAGGCCATGACTCTTTTTAATGGCCTTTCCAATGCATTTTTCGGGTCCAGACGCATTCTGGAAGTGATGAACTCTGATGAATTGACCAACAATATGGAAGGCGGCCGACGCATCGGAGATGGTGTGATTTCCGTCTTTCATAAACTCGGGGATGAAATCTGTGTAAAGCTGAAGAATGCGGGAATCCCCTATATACATCTGAACAGAACAGTCAGTCCGTATGTCTCGACCAACGATTTCAAGGGTTTTTCGATACTGGCTGCCCATCTGTCGACGAAAGGATACAGGAAACCGGCCTATCTCGGTTTCATCCGGCATCCCCGCTCGGAAGAGAGAAAGGCGGCCTATCTTGGAGCGATGATTCGACTTTTTCCCGGAGTCGATCCTGTCATCGAAGAAATACCCCGTCCTGCCGATGTTACCCCCGAGATACTCCACACTCTCATTGCACGGGGAGTTGACGCGCTGATGTGCTTCAATGACGAGATGGCGCTCCGGACCTTTACCGCCTGTACCGAAGCCGGTATCGGTATACCGGCGGATCTGGCGGTAACCGGGTACGATGATGTTCCGGCGGCATCACTGAGCAACCCAAGGCTGACGACGGTGAAACTGCCTATCTATCATGTGGCTCATCTTGCCGGCCGCTGGCTGCGGGATATCATCAGGGACCGGGACACACCGCCCATTTCACTGGAAATCACCGGAGATCTCATCGTCGGCGGCAGTACTTGAATCCTTTATAAATTGACCTCCGGGTGTAATTTGATAAATGCTTCCGCCCGGTCCAGCACATCCTTCCCGGCGTCATAGGTGATTTTTTCACGCGCTTGTGCGTATGGAAGCCAGGTTTTTCCGAGAATTTCACCTTCCGGACCTTCCTTTTTACACTCACCGGTTCGCCGGGCCAGATAG
>DAOVYP010000271.1 GCA_030635565.1 Spirochaeta sp.
GTACCTGCGAATCATTGACGAATATCTGGCAATGGCCGCCAAGTACGATAAATTCAACGCTTATTTTTTCAATTACCCATGGAAATCGGCCAACCTGGACAGCCTGAGAACAGCTGAGAAATACTATGGATTGGCCCTGGAATCCTGGGAACTCGCGCGTTCATACGGAGAAGTCGCAAGAGAGCCCAGGTTCCGCTGGATCGATCTGGACGAAATCCGGTATTGGGAAGATGAAGCCTTCCGGATAGAAAACGGCGATCTTGATTACAGGGATATCATCGAAGCTCATCTTTCCAGACTCGAACGGGTACGTGATGAGTTCGAGTCAATGGATTACGATACTTACTGATAATCCCTTTCAGCGGATCAGCATCGCATCGCCATAGGAAAAAAACCGGTATCTTTCTTTTACAGCATCTTCATATGATTTCAGTAAGCGTTCTCTGCCGCAGAAAGCGGATACGAGCATCAGCAGACTTGAATTCGGCGTATGGAAATTCGTAAATAACTGGTCGACGGCTCTGAATTCATAACCGGGATAGATGAACAGATCCGTCGAGCCTTCGCCGGTAACAGGTTCACTGCCGTTCCAGGATGCTTCAAGGGTTCTGACAGCCGTTGTACCGACGGCCAGAACATTCCGCCCTTCCCGTCTTGCTGATGCGACTCTGTCTGAAGTTTCCTGCGGTACCGAATATTTTTCGATATGCATCGGATGATCTTTAATGTTTTCCGCCCTGACAGGGGCGAATGTCCCCGGACCCACCTGAAGAGTCACCCAGGCGGTTTCGACACCATTGTCCTTCAGAGCACCGATAATCTCCGTCGTGAAATGAAGACCCGCAGTCGGGGCAGCTGCCGAGCCCGTATTCCGGGCATAGACAGTCTGATAACGTTCCGCATCTTCCGGGTTGTCAGGCCGGCGCACATAGGGCGGGAGCGGTATATGACCATGGTCTTCAAACCAGGATTCGGATGGAATCGGATTCAGGCACACCGTTCTCCTGTCACCGGCAGGTGATCCGGTGATGGTACCCGTTATCTCACCGGGGAATAACCAGATCTGTCCGATACGTTTTTTTTTGGCCTTGTCGACGATACAGTCCCATTCATCCTCACTTGTCGGATTGAGGAAAAGAAACTCACCGCGGCCGCCGGTATCCGAGTTCCTGGCGAATATTCTGGCTTTCCTTACCCTTGTGTCGTTGAAAACCATCAACGTTCCAGGGTTAATCAGAGACGGCAGATCGCTGACGCTCATATGAGATGGCCTGCCGCTTCCCCGGCGGTCCATTAGCATAAGACGACTTGTCCCCCTGACTTGAGGCGGTTCCTGAGCAATCAATTCCTCCGGAAGATCAAAGGAGAAAAGGCTGGTCTGCATTTGAATCGGGCTTCCGTCCCAGATGCCGGTAGGCAAGATCGGTGACAGTACGACCCCGGGGAGTCCGCTGTAGAAATCCTTTCTGAATAAGATACGGCTCGTAGAAGTCCTCCAAGGCATCAATACCTTCGCCGATGCTTATCGCAAGGGTTTCCGCACCGACGGGGCCGCCGCCGTATCGGTCGATAATGGCAGCCAGTATGCGTCTGTCCTGTTCTTCCAGGCCTTCAAGATCTATACGGAGCCTCTCCAATCCATTCTCGACAACATGTCTGGTTACAAGCCCGGATCCTTCAACCTGTGCGAAGTCACGCATTCTCCGGAGCAGCCGGTTGGCGACCCGGGGGGTACCCCGACTGCAGCGTGCCAGCAGTGCGGATGCGTCGTCATCAATGCCGATGCCCAGTATACCGGCACTGCGCTTGACGATACGGTTCAGCTCATCATGGCCGTAATAATCGATGCGGATAGTAATGCCGAAGCGGCTGAACAGGGGGCCGGATATCCTTCCGGGCTTGGTTGTGGCCCCGACGAGGGTGAACGGCGGTACTGGAATCCTGACGGTTCTGGCCGCGGGTCCCTGACCGATTATCCAGTCCAGCTCGTAATCTTCCATTGCGATATAGAGCATTTCCTCGATGACAGGTTTGAGCCTGTGAATCTCGTCGATAAAGAATACAGTCTTATCGGGAATTGTGGTCAGCAGGCCGGCCAGATCTTTGGGTTTATCCAGAGCCGGCGCACTGGTCACTTTTATTTCCGCACCCAGCTCATTGGCCATGATATTGGCCAGAGTGGTTTTCCCCAGTCCCGGTGGACCGCTGATGAATACATGGTCCAGAGGCTCATTTCGTTCCCGGGCGGCGGTTATGAATATGGAAAGGTTGTCTTTGAGTTCTTTCTGACCCTGGAAATCCTGAAGGTATTGGGGCCTGATACCCGTATCGGCTATATCTTCGCCGGGAGATGCATCGGGTACGAGCAGCTTATCGTCCATATGGCCTCTCTCCTATGAACTCAATGAAACGATGGCCCGGCGCAGAATTTCTTTCTCTCTGGCCTCACCCGTTAAAACGGTGAGTTCCGGGTCCTCAAGTATAGCCGAAACGGTCTTTCCGGCACCCCGGGAATCGAATCCCATTGCCATGAGAGCTTCGATGACGTCTCTCGCCTCTCCGACTGCACCGCCGTCGTCTGCCGTATCAATAAGCTTCCCCCGGAGCTGCAGTACAATTTTCTGGGCTGTTTTTTTTCCAAGACCCGGAATGTTTCCCAGAGTGGATAAGTCTTCCGCGTCAAGGGCTGCGAGAAAGCGTTCCGGTGTAGTTCCTGAGAGTATTTTCCTGGTGAGGGAGGGGCCGACGCCGTTCACGGTAAGAAGGGCCAGAAACAAGGTTCTCTCCTCACTGGACACGAAACCGTACATTTTCATCTGATCCTGGGTATGGTGCAGATAGGTAAAAATCCTCGTCTTTTCACCGATTTTCGGAAGTGACGAAAGAGTGGTTGTCGTCGTATCAACGGCCCATTCCACACCTCCGGTTTCAATGCCGAGCTGTTCTGAGGTTTTAAATGTCAACGTGCCGCGGATACTGTTAACCATAGGCTCCCGTGATGAATAAAAGTGATAGCCGCCGCAAGGGCATCGGCAGCATGATCGGGTTCGGGTAGTTCTGACAGACCGAGAAGGAGGCGGACCATCTCCTGTACCTGTCCCTTTGCAGCATCGCCTGTACCCACCACCGATTGTTTGATGGTTACCGGAGAATATTCACCGACCGCCATACCCTTTTCAGCCGCAGCTAATAATACCACACCCCGGGCCTGGGCTACCGGCATTGCCGATGAAATATTCTTTGTGAAAAAAAGCGTTTCTATACCCATTCCGGAGGGTTGGTACGCTTCAATTATAGAGATTATCTCCCTGTAAAGACTCAAGAGCCGCCTTTCCGGAAGTTCCTTCGAACCGGTCAAAATGGCTCCATGATCAACGTGTTTATGACGGGTACCGTTAGAATCAACAATTCCCCAACCCGTACGTGCGAGTCCCGGGTCGATCCCAAGTACCCTGTGAGTCACTCAGGCATCTCGAAATCGTCGGGTATTGCAAGATTTGATGCGACAGATTGAACATCGTCGTTATCTTCGAGTCTGTCGATCAGCCTCAATACCTTTGCGGTTTTCTCCGAATCCAGAGAAGTGGTGCTGTCAGGAATAAGGGTAACTTCAGCACTCGCCTGCTCAAACCCCCCGGCCTGAAGGGTTTCCAGAACATTGGCAAAATCATGTGGTTCGGTGATCACTTCGATGATACCGCTTTCTTCGACGACGTCTTCGGCACCGACCTCGATAGCGGCCTCGAATAGGGCATCGAAATCAATCTTTTCCAACTCATAAACGATAATACCTTTGCGGTTGAACATGTATGAGACTGCTCCACTGGCGGCAAGCTGACCGCCGCTCTTGGACAGTATCGTACGGACATCGGCCGCGGTCCTGTTCTTGTTGTCGGTGAGGGCTTCGATCATCAGGCCGACACCCCCGGAAGCATAGGCTTCATAACTGAGTTCGACGTATTCAACGCCTTCAAGATCGCCCGTTCCCTTTTTTATGGCCCTTTCGATGTTGTCCTTGGGCATGTTGGCGGCTTTTGCCTTGAGAACGACGGTTCGGAGACGGGGATTGGCTTCCTCATCTCCCCCTCCCATTCGGGCCGCTACGGTGATTTCCTTGATTATTTTGGTAAAGAGCTTTCCTCTTTTAGCGTCGAC
>DAOVYP010000474.1 GCA_030635565.1 Spirochaeta sp.
AAGTCGCCCGGCACCTCGAGGCAACGTTCGACCAACCCCGAAAAATCCAGGCCATCTGCACTGTATCGACTCATGTTCACGCCGGTCAGGACGATCTCTCTTGCGCCTCCCTGAACGAGCGAAGTCACATCGGCAATCACGTCGTTGCCGGCTCGGCTTGTCGCCGGGCCACGCACCTCGGGGATGATACAGAAGGTGCAGAAATTATCACATCCGTCCTGAACCTTCACCATGGCCCGGGTCCGGAAAATCCGCTCCGCAAGGGGGTATCCGAAGGGATCCCGTTCTGATTCGAGATGTCCCGGAAGAATTTCTCCCCGGAAGTGGGCGTCGACAAGCTGGGGGATGCGGCTTTTATGGTCGTTACCCACCACGTAGGTTCGACCGTCGGCCTCAAGTTTCTCCCGATGACCATCGGCATAACAGCCGGTCATGACAACAAGACCCGAGCCGTCGGACGCATCAGAGGGAAACCTCAGCGCCTGGTTCATGGCCGAACGACTCTTGCGGTCGGCGGCATTCGTGACGGTGCAGCTGTTTACAACAACAACATCGGCGGAAGCGCCGAAATCCACCACATCCCAACCGAGGGATTTAAATCCTGTGGCGACAGCCTCGGTCTCGGCCTGATTCAGCTTGCACCCGAGAGTTTTGAAGGCGACTCGACGGAAACCGGCGGCCATCAGCAGACTCTGCCTTCGATGCTCAGAGGCCGGGCGGAAATTATCTCCACTTCGACGAAATCACCGATTCCAACACCTTCGGCGGCCAGCCTGACAGGAATGCGTCCTTCGGTATATCCCGACAGAAATCCTACCTTACGGTCCTCTCCGGTAACCAGCACCCGCTCAACGGTACCCACCCGTCTGCGATTCAGTGGTGTGGTAATCTCAAGGAGTATAGTGCTGAGCTTCCGAAACCGTCGCTCTTTCTCTTCCCTGGAGACGTCATCATCCCAGCGTGCGCTGGCGGCACCGGGACGGGGACTGTACCGGGCGATGTAGGCCATGTCGTACTTGAATTCCCGCATGACATCAGCCGTATGCTTAAACTGCTCCTCGGATTCACCGCTGAAACCGACAATAATATCGGTGAACAGAGCGGCTTCCGGCAGGATGCGCCGAATATCGTTCACTACCGAACGATAGCGGTCCATGGAATGGTTGCGATTCATCTTCAGGAGAACCTTGTCATCTCCGGACTGAAGCGGCAGATGAATCCAGTTGGCAAGCACTTCATACTCAGACATCACCTCAAGCAGATTGCGGGTGATATCCCTGGGATGGGGGGAAGTGAAATAGGTCCGGAATTCTATTTCGGTTTCACGTCCGATTTCCCCCACGGCCCTCATGAGCTCAGGAAAAGAAAGTTCTTCTCCCTTCTTGTCCAGGCCGTATGAATTCACATTCTGCCCCAGCAGCATGACGGATTTGCATCCGTTATTCACCAGGAAGCGAACTTCTGCCAGAATCTCAGCAGAAGGCCTGGAAACCTCCCGTCCCCGAGTGTATGGCACGGCGCAGAATGTGCAGAATTTATCACAGCCGTTTTGTATCGGCACATAGGCCTCGACGGGGGAAGTGTAACTGGGCTTCACCTTCCAGAAGCTTTCGATACGTTTCCGGGCCTCTTCACGACCGGGTTTCCCCAGTGCCGGTGCGCCGATTTCAAAGGGAATGATGGCTTGGCCGACCTCCGGGGGCTGATCGGATGATACCATCCCTGTTTCTACCCGGGGGACCTCGAAAGCACCCGGGGTGGGTACACCGTAATGCAGAATCATGTCGGGAAGTTCCGGCAGCTGATCAATGGGAAACACCAGATCGAACATCTTGAGGAATTTCTCCCGATCGGCGGGAAGAACACAGCCGGATATGAAAGTCAGAGTCGATCTCTCCGATTTTACGGCGTTCCAGTTCCGGATCCTGCCGTACACCCGGTCGATGGCCTTCTGCCGGACCGAACAGGCGATAATTCCCCTGATGGTGACTTCCGGGTCGTTTTCATCATCGGATTCAACGTACCCCATACCGTTCAGAACAGTACGGACCCTTTCGGAATCGGAGCGATTCATCTGGCACCCGAAGGGCAAGATGTAATATTTCATTATTTTACATGTTCCTTTAGAAATACACTTCGGCGTGGATTCTGTCTGCGCTGACACCCTGGGATCCGAGTATGTCGTAGACTTCGTAAATCATGTCGCAATTTCCACAGAGGTAGGCCATGCAGCCTTCGGGAGCCGGATTTTCTTTCAGCCAGCCGGTAACCCGTCCGCGATAAATACCACCGTCTTCACTGCTGACGCAGGTCACCATCCTCTCCGCATCGTATTCGGAATGCTCGTATCGTTCATCCAGGCTGCGGACACCGTGAACCAGGCGGTAATCGATATCCGGGTAGGATCGGGTGAAGCAATG
>DAOVYP010000568.1 GCA_030635565.1 Spirochaeta sp.
CAACGCGAATGAACGATACGCCGAGCTGGGTGTTGATGCCGAAAAAGCCATCTCCGCCCTGAAAAACATACCACTCTCCCTTCATTGCTGGCAGACCGACGACGTTGGGGGGTTCGAATCCCCCGACGCCGAACTCTCAGGCGGGGGCATACAGGTAACCGGGAACTACCCGGGGAAGGCCCGCAGCATCGAGGAAATGCGAAGCGATCTGGACAAGGTGACGTCGATAATTCCCGGCACACACAGGCTGAACCTCCATATGAGCTATGGCGAGTTCGACGGCAGGAAGGTGGACCGTGACGAAATCGCTCCCGAACATTTTACCGAGTGGATTGCCTGGGCAAAAGAGCGGAACATGGGCCTGGATTTCAACGGTACCTATTTCAGCCATCCCAAAGCCGATGACGGCTTCACACTCTCCCATCCCGACAAGGGTATCCGGGACTTCTGGGTAGAACACGGCAAGAGAAGCCGGGAAATCGCCGCCGCTATGGGTAAGTCCCTGGGCACACCGGCCATCCTGAACACCTGGATCCCTGACGGCGCCAAGGATCTTCCTGTGGACCGCCTGGGCTACCGGGCCCGGCTCGTTGAGTCCCTGGACGCCATGATCGCCGATAAATACCCCTCTGCCCACATGAAGGACGCGGTGGAAACCAAGCTTTTCGGCATCGGTTCCGAGTCCTTCGTCGTCGGCTCTCACGAATTCTACATGGGCTACGCCAAATCCAGAAATACGATGATCTGCCTGGACATGGGTCATTTCCACCCCACCGAATCGGTGGCGGACAAGCTCTCGTCGGTTTATCTGTTCTTCGAAGAACTGCTCCTCCATGTCAGCCGCCCGGTGCGCTGGGACTCGGACCATGTAGTGATATTCAACGACGACATCGCCGATCTCACCCGGGAGCTGGTGCGATGCGGCAGAATCAACGACACCCACATCGGACTGGACTTCTTCGACGCCACCATGAACCGGGTCGGGGCCTACGCCATCGGCAGCCGGGGGGTACTCAAGGGGCTGCTGACCGCATTCCTCGAACCCCATGACAAGCTGAAAAAGTACGATCTGGAAGGCAACGCATTCGCCCGGCTGGCCCTGCTGGAACAGGCGAGAACTCTGCCCTTCGGCGCCGTCTGGGACCGGTATTGTGAGGAAATGGGTGTAGTAAACGATACCGGGCTTATCGAATCGGTACTGGAATACGAACGCGACGTCCTGTCCAAAAGGAAATGACAAGGTATTAGAATGAATTCAGTTTTAAATGACCTCGTGGCCGTCAGCCGTGAATTCGGTTCCGATCCCAAATGGGTGGTTGCGGGAGGTGGGAATACCTCGCTCAAGGTTGATGATGTTCTGTATGTGAAAGCATCCGGATTTCCCCTTGCCACCATCGACGAAGGCGGCTTCGCCCGGATGGACCGCACCAGACTCGCGGCTATCTGGGATGCCGGATACCCGGAGGGCGAAGACGCGGCGGCGGTCGCTGAGCGGGAACGGCTGGTGCTGGCCGATATGATGGCCGCCGGCATGCCGGGCGAAGAACGTCGGCCGAGTGTGGAAACCCTGCTTCATAACCTGCTGCCATGGCCGCTGGTGGTGCATCTTCACCCCACCCTGGTGAACGGACTCACCTGCGGTGTCCGGGGACCCGGGATAGCCGAGGAGATATTCGGTGATACTCAGGAGTGGATTCCCGTCTGCAATC
>DAOVYP010000530.1 GCA_030635565.1 Spirochaeta sp.
GCAATGCGTTCTCCCGGGTATAGAAGAGGCGCTCTTTACGGTAGTCGGCTTCATCGGGATTCATCTAAGAAGGGGCGTAATACCTGGCCAGGTACTGATCGTCTTCTTCCGGATACGGCAGAGAGTTCATGAAACCGACGGCTTTCGCCAGACCATCCGGGCTTCCGAAAAGCCGGGTGATATCGCCCGGGACAGGTTCGAGCCAGGCTCTGGCCAGCACCCGGACATAGGGTTCCCAGTCGTTGGCCGTCACCCTCATCCCAAGCGTACGGGCGCACCTTAAGACAATTCCGTTTCCACTGAACAGATCGGTAAAACGAAGACCTGTGAGATTCGGACCGGCGGCCTGCCTCAGGGCATCACCGATGAGAGGCAGCAGCAGCCGCTTATTGCCGATATAGGCAATAATTCCCTGGACAAGGTAGGGATTGTTCTCAGTTTTCTCCATCGTCGAAAACGATCAGTTCCTCACCGGCTCTGATAACGTCGCCGTTTTCAATGACCGTGGCGTCTGATTTCCGGTTGTTCACCACCACCCCTGCATCGGACGAGACGCGCCAACGGCCGTCCTTTCCCTTTTCAACAACAATGGTACCCGAACCGCCGGTTTTTCCATCTCGGGTTGTTCCGTCTTCCGGCGATATCAAGGTGGGTTCCCCGGCAATTCCCGGAGATATGACGGTTTTTCCTGATTCCAGGACCACGGTCAGCTGCCCCCCTCCGACAGGTCTGAGCCGTTCCAATGAAGGTGCATTGATGATTTTCGCACTGCGTAACCGGGACAGGATAAAGACAAGCGCCAACACGAAGGGAATGGCCAGCAGCGACAGGAGTGCTTGAGCTCGGGATGAGGGCGAACCGAAAACAAAACCCGAGGGATAAGTCAGTTCAACGGTCGACTGCCCGCCCTGAAGTTCCACCATGACGGATGTTTCCTCAGCCCCTGTGGGACCCGGACGATAACCCAGTCGGTATTCGGCCAGCACCCTCTTTCGGATGGAACCGTACAGACCCGACAGTTCTTCCTCACCGTCCACGTCGAAAACCACTCCTCCGGTGGACATGGCGATTCGAGCCAGATCGTCGTCACGATTGGATCCGAATCGCACGGCATAGAGAGTGATACCTTCTGTCTGCAGAGCAGTAAGAGCATCGTCCGGGACATGATTCCTGTCACCGTAGTCCGGGTGGGAACGCCCCGTGCGCTCGGTGTAGGGATAGTTCTCGCCGTCGGAGAACAGTATGACGATGCGCCGTCCCTTCTGGCTGCTCATGGAGGATGCGGCTTCGACTATTGCGGCGTAGAGCTCGGTATAGGCCTCTTCCGACTCAGGCGGCGAAGAGACGCCCAGCCGTTCAATCAGGGTAGACCTGTCGGTCCTGGGACCGGCCAGAATACGGTAACGTGTACCGAAAACGGCCAGACCCGCCCTGTCCATGGAGCTGCCCAGTTCATCAAGGAAACGACGGGCTTCCCGCCGGGCCAGCGCCGCCCGGGTCCGGTCGGGAGACGGTGATGAGCGGCCGTCGGGGCCGTCATACATACTGCCTGAATCGTCGATGAGCATCATGAACACCAGACCGTCCCGTCTCTCACCGGCGACCGAGAAATCGACAAGTGGTTGAGGATCGCCGAGAGCCTCTCCCATCGGGGCGTCTCTCACCATGAAATCTTCCGCCGTCAGATTCCTGACGGGCTGTCCTGATGAATCGGTAACGACGGCATAAAGATTCACAGTACCCGTAACGGCCATCAATCGGGAATCAACACCGCTGAGGGCGATGTCATCGGCTCCCAGGGATACGCCGGTGAAGAGCATGCAGAGAACCGGGATGAATGAAAGGAAAGGAAGCGGCCGTTTCATCGTTTCGCCTCGTAAATCAGGGTGACGCCATCCACTTTAATGACATCATCGTACCGCAGCTCGGTGGCTTCGGCTTTCTCCCCGTTGATTTCCACCTTTACCTTGTCCGCCGGTTCAAGAATCACAGTTCCCTTTTTCAAACGGACCAGCGCCGCGTGACCCGCAGCCGTCGATGCAGCCCCGGGAACCCCGAGGAGGGTCAGCTCCGC
>DAOVYP010000336.1 GCA_030635565.1 Spirochaeta sp.
ATACCTGAGGGCCGGCAACCCGGCAAGATCCGGAAAGTTCACGTTTGCACCTCTTGCCACAAGAAGTTCGGCAAGCTCATGATTTCCCACAGAGGCTGCTGCAATCAGTGCGGTTTGGCTGTGATTATTGATAGCGGCAGGATCGGCTCCATGATTCAGGAGAATTTCGGCAATATCCGGATGATGAAACATCGAGGCGAAGATGAGAGCCGTGGTACCATCGTCTGCATGAGCGTTCAGATCGGTACCGGCATCGATGAGAACCTTCACAACATTGGGGTGTCCGTTCTGAGACGCAAACATCAATGCCGTTTGGCCGCAGTTATTCTTTGCGTTGATTTCCGCACCGTTTAAAATCAGCAACCGGACTATCTCGTCGTGCCCGTAGGCTGCTGCCATTATCAGCGGCGTTCGTCCCAGCTCATCCCGTGCGTTTAAATCAGATCCGTTGTTGATGTCCTGCTTCACTCCGGGCAGGTCGCCTTCGGAGGCACTTATAAGAAGTGCGGACGGGTCAACCAACGATTCATCCGGCATGACATCACCGGTTGTAATGAAGCCGACAAACAGCAGTGTGAATGCTGCAGACAGACTGCGAATCCGTATAGAATGGGTTATCATCGTTACCCCCTGGAGTGTCGCTGCTGCACCTGGAGGACTGACCTGACGGTATTAATTATTGTTATTACGGAGACATGATTCCAGGGGTCACACTACCTCCATCCAACCCATGTCGGACTTGCGAAGCAGGGTATCTGCCGGAAAGAGGTCAGGGTTGATACCCTTCATCGGCACCGAACCCCCTGCTCGCCAGTATCATGGAAACCCAGGGAAGAATCAGGAGCTGTAGAAATGGCGACAGGCCCACCCTTATCAATGGAATTAACGGCATGAATTCGGAATATTCCCATCGTCCGGTGCCAATTGCATAGATCTCGAATCCGATTGCAATGGCGGCGCCGGAGATCAGCAGCACTGAAATCGTTTTAATATTCAGTATCCGAAACCAGGTTATGCGGCGGAATACGAGGTAACCGAAGCCCCAGATCGACAATATGATTATCCCGTCGCCAAGGCTGGCACGGAAGCAGATCAGCCAGCTCATAGGATCCGTGAATTTCATGGCTTGAAAGAGGGGCATCTGTAACATTTCCCATGGGTAGTTCAAGAGTGCAGACCAGAGAAAAATACGGAAAAGGAACCGTAACATCACCGTGCGATCTTCTGACATGAGTCTCAAGTGAGGCCCTCCGTATATATGAGTGTATCAGTAGGATATGAACCGATTGTGAAGGAGATATGGTTAATTGCCCGAATTCATGACAATTTGAAGTCAAAATCCTAAATATGAGAAATTTACTAACATTTCCCTTGACCCTGTACCATACTACAGGCACGAGTATTCAGTTCGGAGGGAATAATGGTCTACCTGAAACGTGGAGAATTGGCAAAAGCCACGGATACCGGCATCGAAACGATCCGTTACTACGAGAGTACCGGATTGATACACAAAGCCGAAAGGAACGACAAGGGATACCGGCTCTTCCCGCCGGATACCGTCAAGGCCATTCGCTTCATCAGAAGCTGTCAGGATCTGGGTTTCACGTTGAAGGAAATCACCCTCCTGCAGAACCTGAAAATCGAGCCCGATCAGCAATGCGGGCAGGTCAAGGAATCTGTGGATATCAAGATTAATGAGTTGGATAAGAAGATCCGGGCCCTGACCATGATGCGCAAGGCACTGGTTACCATGAGCGACATGTGCATCCCGGAGGCATCCAATCGTTCCTGTCACTTTCTGGAATTACTCGAGGAGGTTATTTCATGAGCAATTCAGGTAAAGCCGGTCTATTCGGCGGTTTCACCGCAGTAGCCCTTTCACTCTCCTGCTGTATCGGCCCGGCGGTATTCATTCTGACCGGCGCAACCGTAGGAGCTCTGGGACGCTTATCTATTTTTGCACCCTACAAGATCTACTTTCTGATTGCCGCCGGAGGATTTCTGGCATACACGATCTTTCGCTACTACATCAGGCCGCAGGCTTGTTCCTGCTCCGCCGACAGGCGCAAGAGACGCATTGGACAAGTTCTCACAATTGTCGGTGGAGTACTTTTTATTTTTTCGATGTTTTTCGGACTCATTATCCGGCTTTTCGCCTGAGGAGGCACCAATGAAAGTTCATATTTTCAGTTTAATCCTGTTTCCTGAACGTAGTGAGAGAAGTACCCTCGGGTATTTCCGAACGAGTGAGGGAACGAATGGTTTCATACCCCGTGGCTCTGCCGAGGAAAGGAGTCGCTTGAGCGACTCCGGATCCAGGGCTCTGCCCTGGGGTATGGTGCTATTCATCGTCATTGCTGTCCTGATCACGACACCGCTGTTCGCCAGAGGGGCTGCCGAGGAGATTGAGAATCCCGACCTGGTGGTGGAAATCGATGGAATGTATTGTGCCCTTTGTTCCGATGCCGTCATAAAGTCGTTCGAATCCCATGAGAATGTCGAGGCGGTCTCTGCTGATTACAAGACCGGTATCGCCCATGTCATCCTTGTAGATAAATCGACAGATATAGATGAACTTACCCTTTTCTTCAAGAGCAGTTTAGTTGATCTGGGATACAGCCTGACGGCGGTAACCCGGAGGGAGATTAATGGTTAATAGTATGGATTACGATCTGATAGTCATCGGCGGAGGCTCCGCGGGATTCGCGGCCGCCGTCAAGGCTGCCGAGATGGACAAAACGGCCTTGATTATTGAAAAGGGTACTATGGGCGGAACCTGTGTCAATGTCGGATGCGTACCGTCTAAATTCCTGATTCATCGTGCCGGATTGCCGGAACCGGGTGACTGGGCATCAGATATGACCTCTCTTGTCGGTGAGATGAGAGAGAAGAAATACCTGGATGTGCTGGCCTCCTATAATGACGCCATCTCAGTGGTTTCAGGCAAAGCGACATTGATCGATTCGGGGACCGTTGAATTGGATGACGGTACTCGCAGAACGGCCGCCTCTATTCTTATCGCCACAGGATCGAGCCCGGTTTTCCCTGATATACCCGGTGTTGAGAACGCGGAGATTCTCGACAGTGAAGCTCTCCTCTCTCTCTCTTCACCGCCTGAATCACTGGTAATTCTGGGAGGTCGTTTCGTCGCCCTCGAGCTCGGGCAGGCGTTCTCCCGTCTCGGAACCGAAGTCACCATATTGCAGCGCAGCGACCGACTTATTCCCAACCATGAGCCCGAAGTGTCCGATTCCATTCGGGAACAACTGGAACGCGAAGGGATTGAAATCATCACATCCGTCACCCTGGAAGGCATAGAGAAGAAAGGATCGGATAAAATTGTCATCTTCAATCATCACGGATCAACCCATCGGCGCAGAGCGGCCGGAGTGCTCTCGGCATTGGGCCGGAGGGGAAATACCGACGATCTGAATCTGGAATCCTTCGGCATTGAATTGGATGCGACAGGAAGGATTCCAACCGATTCAGGGATGAAGTTAAAAAATGTACCTGTCTATGCTGCCGGGGATGTCGTTTCTTCCCCATCTCTTGTGTACGTAGCGGCAAAAGAGGGACAGACTGCGATGAAGAACGCG
>DAOVYP010000109.1 GCA_030635565.1 Spirochaeta sp.
CCGTTCCCGTATTCAATCCGGAGTCTGCCGTTATACCTGCCTTCCGCCAGCCGTCGGTTGGATTCATCATGCCCGTCGAATACGACATTGTCGGGTACCGCGGGCGATTCGCGACGGGACCATGTCCGGATGACCTGATCGGCAGAATCGACGATATCCAGTTTCCAGTCGACGATTCCGGATCTGACCGGAATCACGGGAGTCAGGGTGACGGAGGAAACGGGACTCTCAGTCCCGGGCGAGAAGATGGCCCGGTTTATGGACAGCCCGATTTCAGGCTGCAGGGTATCTATGATAATTCCCTCTATGGCTCCGGCGGTGGAATTACCCGCCCTGTCCGTGGAAGAAACCGCATAGCGGTATACGCCGTCGTTGACGACTTCACCACTGTCATCCTGACCATCCCAATCAAAGGATTCAGGGGCTACATCAGCCCAGGCCCATCCCCTGACCGCAGTATCGGAGCTGTCAAGGAATGCGGCTTCCCAGAGGTGCTCAACGCTGCCGTTCTGCACGATACCAAGACTTTCCTTATACCCGTCTCCATCAGGGGAAAAGATAAGATCGAGTCCCTCGGGAACTTCCAGATCGAGTTCGGGAGGTACATTGTCGACGATTACCGGATAAGGTCCGGCAACTGCCCGGTTATCGTTATCGTCGGAGAATTCAAAATAGACATTATAGGTACCATCCGGGGCTACCGATCCGGCGTCGGTCACTCCGTCCCAGCGGAAGTATTCAGGCAGGGGTGTACCCTCTTTGGGTGATACAAGCCTGGACCAGAGATTCTTGACTGTTTCGTTCTCAGGTCGCTCGTCTTTGTTGACGTAGATTCTCACGACCCTGTCGTCACTGTCGGCCACCCTCCACTCAAAAGAGGAAACAAACCGTTCATCGGCTACGGAGTACTGTATTATCAGCTCGTCCTGTATACCGTCGTAGTTCGGTGAAATATATTGGGGTGGATCGTATTCCACTGTTATTTCAGGTGGATTTTTATCCCTGACGCCGAAGGGCAGCGTGACACCGCCTGCAAAAGCCCAGACACCGTCATAAAGAGGTGCGGCGGCAAGCTGAACATCCATTTCGGTGGATTTCATCGTGTCCTTGTCATCCTTGTTTGAACCGCCCAGGGGGAAATTCACGCCGATTGCCGCCGAAGGTATCACCGTCTGCCAGGCACCATCGAAGGCGTCCCTGACGTCCAGGGATGATGAAATGTACAAGCGGGCTGCTCTGCCGAAATACAGATCGCTGGCAACACCGATCCAGAGATCGGTGACAGAAGGAGCCCGGACATCACTTCGGAAGGTCCAGCGGAATTTCTCCGATTCAATGATGTCGAATGCAATGCCGAGTGAGGGGGTGATATTTCCCGGAATCGAATTGAGATAGCCGCGGCTTGAACTGCCGAAACGATAACCGAGGCCGGTGAGTGTTCCGCCCCATTGGAAGTTTTTGAGCCCTCCGAATGTTTCCGGGAAGTGAAGGAAACCGAGACTCAGGGCACCGCCTCCCTGAAGTATGCCGTCAAGTTCACCCAGGTCACCGCTGATGCCGGCGCCTACCCAGATATCGGTATAGATTTCCTTGGAAAAGGTGAAAAACGCATGACCGGAGATTCCGAGGTCCATATCGGTTCCCGCATAAGCCGTGGTATCCAGAAATCCGACTCCGCCGGAGACGACACCTCTCCGGGTGGGTACTGAAATTGCCAGATTGACGGCATGACCCATTCCTTCAGCCGTACCGCCCATTCCCTGGAGATTTGCATAGTTCACATCCAGGATAATCCGCTGAAAACCGGCTGCAGAAGCAGGATTGAGATAAACACCCTGCGGGGTACTGGTTCTGGTGAGATGCATCCCACCACCCAGATACTCGGGTGATATCAGGGTGTAGGCTAATTCTCCCACTGAAGGCGGAACAGACTGGGCCCCGACCGATGCGGCAGCAAGGAGTGTTACCGATAAAATAAAAAGCATACGTTTCATAAACTTCAGCCTCCGGTATCCTCATAGTATCGCAATTTAAGGGCACGGGCACAAAGAGATAAGATACTGAAAACTCCAAAAACTTTAAATTTCAGAATTGCAGTACGTATTTAAAAACGTCCCTCCGTCCGATAAAGAATATAATGGATAGTCAAAAAACTCCCGATTGGTGGTCCGACGGCCGGTTCTGGGATGATTTCGGACCCCTGATGTTTGATTCCGAAAGATGGGCGAACGCCAAAAGTGATGTAGATGGAATCATCAGCCTTACAGCCCCCCTTCCGGCCAGCAGGATACTGGACGTGGGTTGCGGTCCCGGCCGCCACTCGCTTGAACTTGCCAGACTCGGGTTTCAGGTTACCGGGATTGATATTCACAAACCTTACCTTGAAGAGGCAAAGAATCATTCCATAACGGAAAAGCCCGAGTATCTCCCGGAATTTATTCGATGTGATATGCGTGAATACACGACAGACAATCCTTATGCAGGGGCCTTGAGCCTCTTCCAATCACTCGGATATTTCGATGATCCTTCAGAAGATCTGGAAGTCTGCAGGAGAATACATGAGGCTCTGGAGCCCGGAGGCTGGTTTCTCATCGAAATGGATGGGAAAGAAGCTACCGCTGCCAATTTTGAAGAGCGGACATGGTTGGAACGGGACGGCAGAATCATCCTGCTGGAATACGAAGCTGAAGCGGCCTGGACCAGACTCCGGAACAGATGGTTGTTCAGGGACAATGACGGGAGCTGGCATGAATATGAATTTTCTTACCGCCTGTTCTCAGCCGAAGAGCTCGGTTTGCTCCTGGAGAAGGCCGGTTTTGAAACCATCGAGTTTTTCGGGGCATTGGACGGACGCCCATACGACCAGAATGCGGAACGCCTCGTGGCCCTGGCCGGAAGGTCGTGATAATATGGACAATACATCCGGAGTCAAACAATGAAAATCCGACCCAAACTTATACTTGCGGAAATCATTCTCAGCCTAACTCTGTTTATCTCCTTACTCTATACCATCACCTCATTAGTCAATTTCATCGGAGTTGAAGATCTGATGATTAAAACAGTTGCCCTCCAGGACACGGCCAGCCGTATGAAATATACCGTCATCGGCATGCTGATCAAATCCGAACCCTCATCATTCCTGACTCTGGAATACGAGCTGCTGGAAGATCAGATGACCCAGAACCTGGCGAGTATCAAAGAAGACCGTCTTTTCAAGCGGCTGTCTCCGGATGTTCGAGCACTGTTCACCGCCATCACCGATAGCTGGGAGAACACACAGCGAACTTTCATCGTGGATGAAATTACTTCTTACCTTGATTTACGCAATGAGTCGACGGATGACCGGATCGATTCCCTGCTCAATCTCCAGGCTGTACTTCGCGAATCCGGGGATGCACCCTATACATACATGAGGAATCTGGACGATGCCATTGTGGAAATTTCGTTTCAGGTGGAATCTTTCAATAACTTCGAGAAACTCATCATCCAGACCCTTAACAATATGCTCGAAGCCGCGGATCGTTACCGTCAGAAACAGATTATCCTGGCCGTTGCCGTGCCGGTAGTGATGCTGCTGTTGGCAATTCTCGGTATCCTGCTGTTCGCCAACACCCTGAGTAATAAACTGATACGATTTGATGAGGCACTCTCCGAAGTGGCTGGAGGAGATTTCTCCATCAGGATCGATATGAAAGGCCGGGATGAATTCAACAGTCTGGCAACAAGCATCAATGCGTTCACCAGAACCCTCGGATCCAAGCTGGAATCATTCCGCCTCATCATGCATGACATCGGGCAGACCCTGAGTACAAGCATCGACTCCATGCAGGTGGAGTCGACCCTTCTTAAACTGGCCATGAGGGAGACCATTGCCGACGGAGCCGCCTTATATAAAGTCGGCGGGGAGTCAGGGGAGCTCATCCTGTCCCTCTCGGTCGGAAGATTCAATCCTCCATTCACCGTAACAGACCTGCCCGATGCGCCTGCAGAGGAAGATATCGAGGCGATTATCAGGTCGCGGATCATTCAGCCCGGGCAGACGATTCTGGGAGAATCGGCCGTTCAAGGTCAGGCTGTTATGATCAGGGATGTCCAGTTCTCCGATGAGATTGACTGGTCCCGCCCCAAAGAAGATCCACTTTATATCTCATCCATCATCGTGGTACCACTTCAAATCGGCTCGACCGTCTTCGGTGTCATTGCAATCACGTCCTCGAAACCGGGTAGTATCTTCACCGATCTCGAATATGCCAACATGCAGTCCTTCGGCGAATTGGCCGCCATCACCCTTGATAATATCTATAAATACGCCGATCTTCTCGAAGCGACACAGCTGGACAGGGAACTGGGAATTGCGGAAGAGATTCAGCAGGACCTTCTGCCGAAACGCCTTCCCGGACTTCCCGGCGGAGACGTGGCTTTCCTGTCCCGAAGCATCAAGGGGCTCAACGGTGACTATTTCGATGTCTATCCCATGGGCAACAGGAAAACCATGGTTACCATCTGTGAAGTTGCCGGGAGAGGAGTTCCGGCCGGTCTTGTCATGGTTATGATTCGTACCATACTGAGGCTCGTTGCGACTTCAGATAAAGATGCACGCACCATCATGACCCTGCTGCACCGGGCTATGCCACGCCGTTTCGCCTTTGAGAACTATGCCAGCGTCGTAATACTTGTAATCGACTCTGAAGGATCATTCTCCTTTTCATCGGCGGCCCATTACCCACTGCAAATATTGCGATCGGCAACTGAAGGTTTTGAAGCAATACAAACCGAAGGAATTCCCGTGGGAATCGACAGGAAAACCCAGTATCATCAGCAGACCGGCATACTGAATGAAAATGACCTTGTGCTGATTCATACCGATGGTATTCCCGAATCCCGAAGCCGGGATGGACAAGCTTTCGGCATCGACAACCTTCTAAATGTAGTAAGCTCCCAGGCCGGGAACAGTCCCGAGATGATTATTGAATCCATCCGGACCGAATTGGAATATTTTGAAAGAGGCACGGACCAGAAAGATGATCAGACGGTTATCGTCTTCAAGTACACAGGTGTGAGCGCCGCATGAGAATCCGCACGAAATTCACTTTCCTTCAGTTCATTATCATCGCCGGATTCCTTGGTTCCATAACCTTCATTCTGATACGCTTCACCCAGGTCTACAATCTTAAACAGCTGGAACTCAACAGCGTCGAATCCATGACCGAGTTAAAAACCCTGGAACAGAAGACCATTCTTTTCAGCAGCCGAAGCATGACTCTCAATCTTTTATGGGATGACTGGACGACGTCCTATCGGCAATTCGACGACTTATATTCGAAAATGCTCAACAATCCCTATCACAGTCTGCTCGGGAATACAGCTATAACCCGTAGAGATGCCCGTGCCGAAGCCTGGTCGGTCATCAAGGAACTGGAAATCGAACCTCTGATAGAAGAACTCGAAGAAACTCTGTCCGGAAAACTTCCGGATCTTATCGGTGATAATGGAATCATAATATCCCGTGAGCTCATCGGTACCCGAATCGGTATCGATTCCCCGCAGGCCATTCAGCTTGCTGAACTCGAACGCCGTTTTATGAATCTCAGAGAATCTCTGATCGCCAGCATTATAATTCCCACTGAACGCTTTATAACCGACCTGAGAGTACAGGTGGGACAGTTTTCGGCGACACTTTATATAACTACTGTAGCAATATCCATTCTGATTCAAGCCGGCAGTATTTTTTTCGTTTTCCGTTTCTCACGGAAATTCGGCCGACACATCATACAGCTTGAGAGAACCCTGACCAAAGTTGCAAGCGGAAACTTCGATATCAACCTTGACATCCGTTCCGGAGATGAATTCGAGAAAATATCACAGCACCTCAATGTTCTTACTCAGGATCTATGGACCCGTATTGAATCGATGAAAGATATGTTGCGGGACATCAGTAATGCCACCGGGGAAGATGTTGACATGGGCGATCTGGAAGATTTCATGCTCGAAGTGGCGATAGACAACTCCGGGGCTGATGCGGGCCTGCTCATGGGTGTGGAAGATGGGATGCTTGCCCTGAAAACGGCTCAGGGGTATTTTCCTCCCCCCATGGCCATCCCTTCCACAGTAGCCAGCAAAAAGGAGTATATTGTCGAATGGTTCAGCACCCACCGTATCTCGACCGGAGAAGGGATACTCGGTCAGGTGCTGGCCACCGGAGAACCGCGGTTCGTCCGGGATAATAATGATGGAGAACTGGCGGACAATGCAGATCAGGATTCCAACTTGTTTCTCAATTCCGCGATATTCATACCCTTGAATGTATCCGGAGCTACCCTGGGTATACTCGCACTGGCACTCACCCGTAAAGATTCGGTTTTCACTGATATGGATTACATCTACATGCGCTCATATGGTGAATTCATTGCTCTCACCATGGACAATATGCAGAAATACTACAGATTGGCGAAAAGCCATCAAATCAATCGGGAAATCGAGGTTGCAGCTGATATTCAGAAAACGCTGCTTCCTGAAAGAATGCCTGTACTGAAGGGAGCTGAAGTCGCAGCATTCAGTGATGCGGCCAAGGGAGTCAGTGGCGATTATTACGATGTTTTTACTCTGGGAAAAGGAAAAACAGCCGTGGTTATCTGCGATGTGGCAGGAAAAGGAGTTCCCGCATCTCTCCTGATGATTATGATCCGTACCATTATTCGATCAATCAGCTCCCCGGAGAAACGGGCGGATCAGATAATGACCGAACTGAATCAGGCCGTCACCGGTCGTATGGGCACCGACAGATTCGCAACTATTTCCATGATTATCCTGGACTCTGAACGAGGCATGGTATCCTATGCCAATGGCGCTCATCATCCCCTGTACATTCTTCGCGGAGAATCGGGAAAATACCGGATGTTCGATACCGAAGGTCTGCCGTTGGGAATCGACATCAATGCATCTTTCGGCCATAAAAAGATCCATGTAAAGACCAATGATTACCTTGTGCTGTTCACCGACGGGCTGCCGGAGGCACGAAACAATGACGGCGAGGAACTGGGAACCGACAGACTGCTGCGATTTGTTGCCAGGTATGCCGATCAGCATCCCAGAGAACTCGCCCGGCGTGTCAAAGATTACATTGACGATTTCACTTCAGGATCAAAGCACGACGATCAGACGTTCATTGCCCTCAAAGTTGGTTAGCCCTATCGGGACCGTAATCCGACAG
>DAOVYP010000518.1 GCA_030635565.1 Spirochaeta sp.
CGGTCCCGAGAATCCCACCGCACTCGAAAAGGCCCGCGGCAGCCTGACAAGCGGCAATGCCTGGGCTCTGGCGGCTCCGAGGCTTCTCTTCATTCTCACACGGACCGACAGACCGGGTTCGGGCAAACCGAATCTCAGGGCTATGTATGAGGCCGGCATGGCGGCGGTACAGATGGCCCTTCAGGCGACTGAAGAAGGATTGGTTTTCCATCAGATGGCCGGTTTTGATGAAAAGAAGGTGAGACATGAGTTCGATGTTCCGGAAATCTTCGCCATCATTACGGCCGCTGCCGTCGGTTGGCCCGGTCCCGCCGTTACCGTGTCGGAAAATCTTCGTAATCTGGAAACCGATATCAGGAACCGCAAGTCTCAAAACGAGTTGGTATTCGCCGATGGTGCGGTTCCGGCCGAATGAGACGTCATATCACCGTCAGAACTGTCGAAAGGGAAGCCCTGTACGACATCACAGAGGCGGTGAAAGCGTCACTTGCCGATTCCGGTATACGTGATGGAATCTGTTCACTCTACGTGCGCGGTGCAACAGCGTCGTTGATGATACAGGAGAACTGGGATGACAGTGTTCCCCGGGATGTGGTACGAATGATGGCTCAAATTGCACCAAGAGGCGTATGGGAACATGACAAACAGGACGGGAACGGTGACAGTCACCTCAAGGCCGGACTGGTTGGCCCCTCGGAGACCATTCCTTTCATCGACGGTGAACTCGGTCTGTCGAGATGGCAGAACATCTTTCTGTGTGAATTCGATGGACCGAGGGAGCGGCGGGAAATTGTCGTCACCCTGATTGGAGATACGAATGGATGATTTTGTCGAAGGAAAGCCGTCGGCCGTCCTGGGCGCCAGCCCCAAGCCCGAACGATACAGTCATATGGCCATGCTGCGCCTGCTTGAAGCGGGACATTGGGTTATACCTGTGAATCCAACCTACAGGGAAGTGGAAGGACTGACATCTGTCGCCACTGTATCCGATGCAGCCGAAGCCGCAGGTTCCGAGGGTCTTGATACACTCACAATTTACCTGGCTCCCCACAATCTTGAACCTCTGGTGGGCGACATTCTGGCGGCCAGACCCCGGAGAGTGATCTTCAATCCCGGGACCGAATCATCGGTGATACAGGCGGCACTGAACAAGGCCGGGATACCCTGGCTGGAAGCCTGCACCCTGGTTCTGTTGTCCACAGGACAATACTGAATTCCAACTAATTCTCGATTTTCTCCAGTTCCCTTTTAAATCCCTCGACACTGATGAGTTCTGGAAACAGATGCGGTTCTTCCCCCGGACGATAGAGTACGTAAAGAGGTACACCGGCACGGCCGAAATCGGTCAGCCATCGGGTGAGGGTTTCATCGTAGGCTGTAATATCTCCCTTGATATGGGTAACTCCCTTTTCTTCCATGAGTGATCGGACAGACTTGTCGTTAAAAACCCTCTGATTCACTTTGCAGGTGGTACACCAGGCGGCGGTGAATTCGAGGAAGAACGGTTCATCCGCGGCGATGCGCGCCAGGACGTCAGCTTCAATAAAAGGATCGGTGCCGTCTGCTACAGCCCGGGCAGGCAATGAGTCGCCGGCTCGCGAGAGGTCAATCAGATAAAGACCGGAACCAACCGCTATCAGCAGAGCGGCAATCTGACCGACCCTTCTGAACCAGATTTTTGACAATGGGTTGCGGGCCTTTCCCAGAAGCCAGGCGGAAAGGCCGAGGAACAGCATCCACCAGAGGGCACCGTTCAGGGCTGATGGGGCCAGTTTGGCGAATGTGGTGAACAGGTAGGTCGCGGTACCCAACAGGAGGAATCCCATCACTTCCTTGAAGGTGGTCATCCAGTTGCCGGGTTTAGGCAGTTTATCGATGATTCGAGGCCAGATGCCCAGGAGCAGGAAAGGCAGGCCGAGACCGAGGCCGGTGATGCTGAAGATGGCCAGAATAACCGCCGGCGGCTGAGAGAATGCGAAGCCCAGAGCCGCGCCCAGGAAGGGTGCCGTACAGGGAGTCGCTACCAGGACGGCGAAGATGCCGGTGAGGAAACTGCCGAGATAACCGCCCCGGGCACCGGCGGCTGAGGCGCCTTCCATGCTCTTGCGAGGTGCTTCGATGATAAATACGTCGAACATAC
>DAOVYP010000169.1 GCA_030635565.1 Spirochaeta sp.
AAACGCCTGACCCAGGCCCGGAACAATTTCGATAACGGCCTGGCTCCGGAACTCGAAGTGCTGTCTGCGGAAGTCACCGTGGCCAATCTTCAGCCTGCATACAATGGCATCGTAGCGGGATACGACAGCCTGATGCTCTTCTTCAAGTTTCTCATCGGCGAAGACCGTAACGCGGAAATCGTATTGGATGGAAACCTGGAGACCGAACTCTACCATCTCGATTCCGAAGCTCTGATAAACAGTTATATGGCCCGGCGCCTGGATATCCGGGGACTGGATAAACAGATTGAAGCTCTTGGGTACGCCAAGAAAACCATGAATCGGAATTTCAACACTCCAACCCTGGCCCTGGGATACAGTTATGGAATCACAGGAATCAATCCTGCGGGCGGAGGTATCGATACCTGGAGTGACTCGGGTAAATTGAGCCTCAATCTTCAGTGGAAATTCGATGGTCTCATCCCCGGATCGAGCTCCAATGTCCAGGTAAAGGAGATGCAGGATAAAATTGACACGTTAAGCCTGGCCAAGCAGATGGCTTTCGAAACTGCGGGTATGGAAATCACCAACCTGGTGAACAACCTGGATACATCACGTAAAACCATCGAAGCCAACACCTCCAGTGTCGAACTGGCCCGAAGGAACTTCGAACTCACCGAGGAAGCATACAATGTGGGCACCCGGGAACTGCTGGATGTCGAAACCCGACAGCAGGATTTCCTGCAGGCCGTACAGCAGCTGCTGCTGGCCAAATATGAATACATCGCCGGTCTTCTGGACCTGGAATACGCATTGAACGCACCCAGGGATGAGTTCCTGGGTCAATAGATAAATAAGTTACCGGAGGAGAGATTATGAAAAAGGCGGATAAATCCGTTAAGCAAGTGAAAGAAAAGAAGAAAAAGAAAGGTCGGATCGGATTCATTATTATCATCCTGGTTCTCGTTGTCATTCTTGCAGGCATTATAGGCCTGGGCATCATTAAGAAAGGCGGTGGACCGGCAGGCAAGTTCAGTTTTGGAGGTCCCGGAAAACCCGACGAACCGGAAGAAGTCGTGTTCGCGGTAAATACCACGATCGCGGTCACAGGGCCCATAGCTGACTATTTCGAGATAAACGGCGAAGTTATCACCGCCAGCTCGGTTGACACCTACGCCGACGCTCAGGGCATTCTTGCCCGACTCCATGTCGGTCTGGGAGACTACGTCCGTACAGGACAGGTCATCGCCGAAGTGGACCCCTCCCGGCCCGGACTCAATTATGCCCTGAGCCCGGTGAAAGCCCGGGTCTCCGGAACTATCATTGCCCTTCCCCTCGATAGGGGCGACTCGGTAAGTGCCCAGGTTCCTGTAGCTACCATAGGTGATTTGAGGCGCCTCCAGGTGGTGACGGCCATCCCCGAACGGTTCATTTCCCGGATTCGAATCGGCATGTCCGCAGAGGTGTACCTGGAAGCCTGGCCCGGCCATGTTATTCCACTGGAAGTCAGCGAGATTGACCCGGTGGTGAATTCCGCCAGTCGAACCATGGAAATCAAGATGGACATCCCCGCAGGTCAGGATAAGGCCAAGGCCGGAATGTACGCCGAAATACGGCTCACTACCGATGAAAAGGACGATGTGGTAAAAATCCCCGCCGATACGGTTCTGCGCAGACTGGGTGAGATTTTCGTCTATGTCGTTGATGGTGAGATAGCCAAGAAGAGGATTGTCGTTCCGGGGATCACCCTGGGAGGGATCGTGGAAATAATCGACGGTATCGAAGCCGGAGAAAAGATTGTTTACCAGGGCCAGACGCTCCTGGAAGACGGGGTGAAAGTCCGCATCGTCCGGGAAATCCAGGTGGTTAACTAAATGAGTATCGCTAAAAGGGTCGTCAACAGACCGACGACCTTCCTGATTATTTACGCTTTGATCGTCGGGTTGGCGCTCTACATCCTGCCTCAGGTGCCAGTTGATCTTTTTCCGGAGATTTCACCTCCCATTCTGGTAATCTTCACCGATTATCCTGGTGCCGGACCTGAAGAAGTCGAGCAGACTGTCACCCGTCCGATGGAAGGAGCACTGACGAACGTCAGCAACGTCAAGGCCATCAATTCCACATCATCGGAAGGCACAAGCACTATCATTCTGGAACTCAGTTGGGGACTGGATCTGTCGGAGGCCACCAACGAAGTCCGGGACAAGCTGGAATTCGTCAAGGACTTTCTTCCCGACGATGCCGGGACACCTCAGATATTCAAATTCGATCCCTCCCTCATCCCCATTTTCCAGATGTCGGTAGAGGGGAACCGGAGTCCCGA
Organism: Spirochaeta sp.; assembly: GCA_030635565.1. GTDB lineage: Bacteria > Spirochaetota > Spirochaetia > DSM-2461 > DSM-2461 > UBA2779. The sequence goes on from DAOVYP010000169.1 coordinate 2,303, forward strand.
CGAGCTGTTTGAAATAGCCAAGGATCAGATACAGCCACGCCTGGAACAAGTCGACGGCGTTGCCCTGGTGACACTTTCCGGAGGTCGTGACAGGGCCATCCGCGTGGAAGTCTCTCAGAACCGGCTGGAAGCCTACGGCATCACCCTCTCCCAGGTCACCCAGGCCCTGGCCGCCCAGAATATCCAGATCGGATCCGGCAGTGTTTATGAGGGAAATTTCAAATACCTCGTTCAGACCAAGGGACAATTCGACAGCATCGAAGACATCCACAACGCGGTTATCACCTATAAAGGCGGGGGTGTAAATCCTCTTACCGGGGAGAGCACCGGTTCTCTTACACCTGTCAGGCTCCGGGATTTCGCGGAAATCACAGATTCATACAAAGACACCACCAACGCCACCTACGTCAACGGCAAGCCCGGAATATATCTTTCCATGCAGAAACAGTCGGGAACCAACTCGGTGGAGGTGGCGGACAACATCATCGCCAAGCTCGACGAAGTCCGGGATATTCTGCCCGCCGGCGTGGATCTGACGGTGATATACGACACGACAAAAATCATCCGGCAATCCCTCCGCGGTGTAACATCCTCAGCCATTTTCGGGGCGGTATTGGCCATGGCGATGTTGTTTGTTTTCCTCCGAAGCTTCAAGAGCACCATCATCATCGGCCTCTCCATTCCCATCAGCCTGCTGGTTACCATCATGGTGATGTATTTCTCCGGACTCACCCTGAACATCATGACCCTTGCGGGACTCACCCTGGGAATAGGAATGATTGTAGACTCGTCCATCGTCATCCTGGAAAACATCTTCAGATACCGTGAGAAAGGTGCGAAAGCAATTCCGGCAGCCTACCTGGGCTCCCAGGAAATGATTACCGCCATCACAGCGTCAATTCTCACCACAGTGGGAATATTCCTGCCTCTTCTGTTGTTCAAGGATGAACTGGATATCATCGGCGTTCTCTTCAAGGACCTGGCCCTCACCATCGTCATCGCATTGCTCGCATCCCTGGTGGTGGCTGTTTCCCTGGTACCGGTGCTCTCCAGCAAATACCTCAAGCTCTACACTCGTAAGCAGAGACCCGTCAAATCCCGCTTTTTCGCGGCCATCGACTCCGGTATGGAACGTGCATTCCGGGGCATGGATAACGGATATAAACGCCTTCTGGCCCGGGTCCTGGATCATAAAGGGCTCACCGCCGTCATCATTGTGTTGGTCCTGGTCATCAGCTTTTTCACACTGGAACCGCTGGGAGGTAACATCGGCATCGAGCTGGCGCCCGGTCAGGCTCAGGACGTGGTGCAGATCAATCTGGAATTCCCGGTGGGAACACGATACGAAGTCACCGAAGACGCTCTTCTGCAGCTGGCGGAGATTGCCCGGGTCGAACTTGAAGGCTATCAGGATATCTTCGTTCTTGCCGGTAATGACGGCGGTTTCTTCGGAGGTAATGCATCCAACAGGGGAGTTCTGTTCATCACCCTCCCACCATTCGAGGAACAGATTGACGGTTATGACGACATGCTCGAGAAAATGCGCCTGTTTTACGATAAGTTTCCATCAGCCAACTTCGACGTATCCGAGCAAGGTTTTATGGGGGGCGGATCTCCCATTGACATCGTTCTGCGAACCGATGATCTGGACAAGGCTCGTAAAGTGGCTATCGAAATCCAGGAATTGCTGGAAAACAACGTTGAGGAAGTCATCGAACCCCAGATATCCCTGAGTGACGGCCTCCCCATCGCCAGCATCGTCATAGACCGGGACAAAGCTTATTCCCTGGGTCTGAATATTTACAATGTTGCCAATGAGATAAGTACGGCTGTGGACGGCAAGACCGCCGGCCGATATCGATCCGGCGGAGATGAAATCGACATACTCGTGATTCTTCGGGAAGAAGATCGAAGCGAGATTCCCGATCTGGACCGCATTTTCATCTTGAGTCGGACGGGGGAACGCATTCCGGTGAGTTCCATCGCAAAAATCGAGCGGACAGCCGGTCCGGTTTCCATCAGTCGTGAAGACCGCTCACGGGTGGTTCATGTTACCGCTCGTCAGAAACCCGGTGTTTCCCTGAATATGGCCGATACGGCCGTCAGGAATGCGATATCGGAAAACATCGTCCTGGACGATGATGTCATCCTCGAATACTCCGGAGACTTTGCCGATCTGATTAAATACATCGGGAAATTCGTCCTGGTTATGCTGGTGGCCCTTGCATTGGTGTACGGTATCATGGCCAGCCTCTTCGAATCATTGAAGGATCCGTTCATCATATTCCTGTCCATCTTCATGATTATTCCGGGGATACTTCTGCTCTACTCCTTCATGAACCTGCCTATATTCGGCATCAGTACGCCCCTTTCCATGTTCTCCGCCGTCGGTCTGTTGATGCTGGTGGGTATCGCGGTAAATAACGGCATCGTCCTGGTGGACTACATGAATCTCCTCCGGGACCGGGGATACTGTATCCCCGACGCCGCCATCGAGGCCGGCGGCAACCGCCTGCGGCCCATACTGATGACCTCACTCACAACGATTCTCGGGATGATGCCCCTGGCCTTCGGAAGCGGAGAGGGAGCCGAACTGGTCAGGCCCATCGGTCAGACCATCGTCGGCGGCATGGTGATGAGCACCCTGATGACCCTGTTTCTGGTTCCCATGCTCTACGCGCGGATGAACCGGAAATACGACGCAAAAAGGATTGTCCAGGCAAGCTGTGAAGATCCTGAAACTGCAGCCATGCCTGAAGGAGGAGAAGCATGAGAGGCCTCAAACGCGTCGAAGTCATCGCAAATCACTCGGTGGAACAGGACATCATGGATGTCCTGGAAATCAAAGGGCTGGCCGTCCATTTTACAAAGATACCCAGTGTCCACGGCCGTGGGGATGCGGATCCCAAACGGGGAGACCATATCTGGCCTGAGGAAAATTTCATTCTCATTATCTACTGCAATGATGCCGAAGCGACGGCTATTGAGGGAGCGATAGAGGAAGTACGGGAGAGTTTTCCAGACGAGGGAATCCGCTGCTTCATTACCGGCTGAAAAACCGACATTTATGTCGTTTTTTCAAGGCCTTGTTTACTTAACAGATTCACCACCTCATCAAACCTAAAGCTCTAACCCGCTTTCCCGGGAAGAAAGTAGGCACATCTCTTGCAATGCAATATTCAGGAGAATGCCGTGAAAGAATCTCTCACACAAACCGTCTTAACCTACAAGGAAACCGGGAAAGGCTGGAACGATCTGTCGGACCGCATCAGTCTCTACATCTACGATTATCCGGGAAACTGGACCGATTGGGACGAGGACAAGTGCAGTGATTTCTTTCTTTCATTCCTGCCGAAAATCTCCGGG
>DAOVYP010000486.1 GCA_030635565.1 Spirochaeta sp.
AAACGCCGGCAGCAGGGCCAACCGTTCTGTGGGCAGAATCGGAGTTCTCACCCCGTTCTTTCCGGCACCATCTTTCGTTCAACGACTCGAAGGGATGGTTCCCGTACTCCGACAGCACAATTTTGAAATGGTGGTTTACACCATTGAAGGGTCCGAACAACTTGACGAGTACCTGACGTCCGTCCCTTTCACCCGTCGTATTGACGGCTTGATTCTCATGTCGGTGCGACTCACTGCGGAACAGTACCGTACTCTGAATGCCTCCGGGCTCCATGTCGTTATGGTTGAATCAGATGATGAAAATTATTCCCGGGTTCTGGCAGACGACTATCAAGGTGGTGAGATCGCCGCTCGTTTATTCCTGGAAAAAGGATATTTCCCCTGCGCTTATATCGGGGACAGGAATCGGGATATTTCCTACAGTCTCCATCCCTCGGACATACGTCTCAAAGGTTTCAGGGAAACTCTGAACAGGGACGGTAATGGAATAAAGGATTCGTTGATTATCGAATCGGATACGACTGTGGAAAGCTCCAAGGCTGTATTCGGTGAACTGCTGGACAGCGGGGATAGACCGAGGGCCGTCTTTGCCATGTCCGACCTTCAAGCCATCGGCGCTCTCAAGGCTGCAAAGGAAAGGGATTTAAAGGTACCCGGGGATCTGGCCGTACTTGGATTTGATGATATCGAATCTGCCGACTGGATGGGTCTTTCCTCCATTACACAGCATCTGGGCGATTCAGGTCGTATTGCGGCCGGGCTGCTACTTGAACGGGTTTCAGGCAAGAGCAGGGCCATTCAGAAAGTGAATCTTCAAGTGGGTCTCATGGAAAGAGATACCACCTGAGCTTAGTAAACGGGAAAACGGTCGCCGACCATCGGGGTCGGCGATCTGTTGATATCAAAACGAAAAAGGAGAAGTAACATGAAAAAAATCGTGTTAGCTGTTCTGGCGGTCGGAGTACTTTTTGCATTTGCTGCATGCAAAGGCTCTGAAGAAAAATCAGAGGTGGCCGAAGCGCCTGCGGCCGACGACCAATATGCCGAGGTTCGGGGTACGGTAGTCACAATGAGCGGTCCTTTCACGGATAACGACGCCATCAAGTTCGATGAGTCGGTAAAGGCTTTCGAACAGGAAACAGGCATCGATATCCAATACGAAGGATCCAAGGAATTCGAAGCCTCGATCGCGATCCGCGTCGATGGCGGGAATCCTCCGGACATCGTCGATTTCCCCCAACCCGGACTTTTAAACACCTTCGTCAAGAAAGGTCATGTCATCGATTTGAACAAAGTCCTCGATATGAACAAGGTGAAGTCAAACTACATCCAGAGCTGGTTGGACATGGCGACGATGGAAGCGCCGGGAGGCGACATCATGGCCGGTATCTGGGGCCGTGTAAACGGAAAGTCCCTGGTGTGGTACAACAAGAAGGAATTCGACGCCGCCGGTTACAAGGTTCCCGAGACATGGGACGATCTGGTTGAGCTTCAGAATACAATCCTGGCCGACGGCGACAGCCCGTGGGCTGTTGGAATCGAATCCGGTGCCGCAACCGGTTGGGCCGCAACCGACTGGGTCGAAGAGATGATGCTCCGCACAACCAGCCTGGAGAATTATGATAAGTGGGTTGCCGGTGAGTTAAAATTCGACTCTCCCGAGGTCCGCAGGGCCATCGGGGCCATGGCCGACATCTGGTTTGCCGACGGTATGGTATACGGCGGCCGTAAAAGCATCGCCACTACCAGTTTCGGTGACGCGCCCAAGGTGATGTTCCAATCACCTCCCAAGGCATGGCTTCATAAGCAGGGCAACTTCATTACCAGCTTCTTCCCGGAGAACCTCGTCGCTGCCGAAGATTACGATTTCTTCTATCTGCCGAGCATTGATCCGTCCCTGGGACGCCCGGTTCTGGTGGCCGGCGATATCTATGCCATGTTCAACGACAGGCCTGAGGTCCGCATGGTGATGCAGCATTTCGCAACCGGTGCCTCCGTCGAAGGCTGGGTGAAGGTCGGCGGTGCCATATCTCCGCATAAGGATTCGGACCTGAGCTGGTACACCAACGTTGTGGACCGCAAGGTGGCCGAAGTGATCCAGAATGCAACAAGTGTCCGTTTCGACGGCTCGGATCTGATGCCGGGTGCCGTCGGTGCCGGATCGTTCTGGAAAGAGATGACCGCCTACGTATCAGGCTCCAAATCTCTCGATGACTCGTTAACCGCCATCGACGCTTCCTGGCCCGAATAGACAGTAAGTGCAAGCGGCGGGAGTGGTGAGACACTATTCGCTCCCGCCCATCGGCATTCAATTCGATCAATTTTCAACTAA
>DAOVYP010000236.1 GCA_030635565.1 Spirochaeta sp.
AGGAGAAGATAATATGACTACCAAAGAAATTCTTGATTCCATTGCCGGCATGACTGTTCTTGAGGTTTCCGAGCTTGTAAAGGCCATGGAAGAGTAGTTCGGTGTTACCGCCGCCGCCCCCGTTGCGGTTGCCGCCGGCCCCGCTGCCCCACCCGAAGAAGCTGTTGAAGAGCAGTCCGAATTTGACGTTGTTCTCGCCGGATTCGGTGACGGCAAGAAAATCGGTGTTATAAAAGAGGTCAGGGCCATCACCGGTCTGGGTCTCAAGGAAGCCAAGGAACTTGTTGAAGCCGAAAATGGTGTCGTCAAGGAAGGCGTATCCAAGGATGAAGCCACTACCGTCAAAGAAAAGCTTGAGGCTGCCGGCGCTACCGTCGAGGTCAAGTAATCGATACTCGATTACGTACGCGTTTTAGTCAGTGAATCTCAAATGACCACCGGGACCAATAGGTTCCCGGTGGTTTCGTGTCAGGGACTTGTACCTTAAGATAATGTCCAGGGAGGATTAATATGTTCGAAAGATCGCAAGAGCAGGGCCGAACCTTTATCGGTCATGAATACGATGAAGTCATCGAACTCCCGGATCTCATAGATGTCCAGCTCTCATCATACGAGAAGTTTCTTCAGCGTGAGGCACTTGTCTCCGGCGGGGAATTGAACAAACAGGGTCTCGAAGAAGTTTTCCAGAGCATATTCCCGATTGTGAGCTCCAACGGCGAGCTCGTTCTGGATTACGAGTACTACAACCTTGATTTTACAGCTGTCAAGCTTACAGAGGCCGAATGCAAACGAAAGGGACTCACTTTCGGCGTACCAATCAAAGCGCGGGTGAACCTGGTATTTCAGTCCACAGGTGAGATTCGACAGAAAGATATCTACATGGGCGATCTGCCCCTGATGACAACCCGGGGTACCTTCATTATCAATGGTGCCGAACGTGTGGTGGTCAGTCAGATCCACCGGAGTCCCGGTGTCATCTTTTCAGAAGAAAAAGGCGTGTTCAGCTCCAGGATTATCCCGTATCGTGGTTCCTGGCTCGAATTTGAAATCGATCCAAAGAAAGAACTCATCTTCGCCAAAATCGACCGTAAGAAAAAAATCCTGGGAACCGTTTTCCTTCGGGCCCTGGGTTTCGATAGCCGAGAAAAGATCATTAACCTTTTCTATGAGAAGAAGAAGGTAAAACTCACAGGTAAACGTGATAAGGATGAGTCCATCGTCGGTTCCATCCTTACCGAACCCGTTTGGGTGGAACAGAAAGACGGCGTAAAGAAAAAATTGTATCGTGCCGCGGACAAACTGCATCCCCATGATTTGGATGAACTCGTTCAGGCCGGAGTGAAGAAGCTGAGCGTCATTGATATGGATCACGAGGATTCCCTGCATTCCGACATGGTCCTTGCCTGTTTCGACCGGGAGGAAACCCGGTTCAACAAGGACGATCCCAATCAGGACGAACCCACGAAGGAAGAAGCCCTGGCGGCTGTCTATGCGGTCCTGATGCCCGGGGAACCCATTACAATTGATGCCGCAGAGCGCGATCTATCCTCTATGTTCTTCTCAGCCCGTCGATACGATCTGGGACGTGTAGGACGCTATAAACTCAATAAGAAATTCGATCAGGACGAAAATATCAAGGATCTGGTGCTCAACAGGCATGATGTCGTTCTCACTATGAAGTACCTCATTAGTGTATTCGTCAACGAGAAACAGGTTGATGACATCGACCACCTCGGTAACAGGCGTGTCCGATCCGTCGGTGAGCTCCTCGGCAATTCCCTGAAAACGGCATTCAGCCGGATGGAGCGGATCGCCAAAGAACGAATGAGCCTCAAGGAAACCGAAACCCTTAAACCCCAGGATCTGGTGTCCATTAAACCCATCGTGGCGGCCATTAAGGAATTTTTCGGTTCCAGCCAGTTATCCCAATTCATGGACCAGGTAAATCCGCTTTCTGAACTCACTCATAAGCGCCGTCTCAATGCCCTGGGGCCCGGTGGTTTGTCCCGGGACAGGGCGGGTTTCGAGGTTCGTGATGTTCACTACACTCATTACGGTCGTATGTGTCCTATTGAGACGCCGGAAGGTCCGAATATCGGATTGATCGTTTCCCTGGCGAACTATACCCGTATCAACGATTATGGTTTCCTGGAAACTCCATACCGGAAGGTTGTCGATGGTGTCGCCACCCGGAATGTGGAATACCTTTCCGCCATTGATGAAGAGAAGTACTTCATCGCCCAGGCCAGCGCCTCGATCAACGAAAAGGGCGCATTCCAGGAAAAGATGGTCGCAGTCCGCCGGAATGGTGACTATACCGTCAAGGATCCAGGTGAAATCAAGTTTATGGACGTCTCTCCGAGGCAGATCATATCCACTGCCGCCAGTCTGATTCCCTTCCTGGAGCATGACGACGCCAACCGTGCGCTGATGGGTTGTAACATGCAGCGCCAGGCCGTACCCCTGCTCTTCCCGGAAGCTCCTCTTGTGGGAACCGGTATGGAATCCAAGGCGGCTTATGACTCCGGTGTTCTTGTGAAAGCCGCTAATGCGGGTACCGTATCTTATGTTTCCTCCACCCGCATTGATGTGAAAAAGAAGGGTGGTGAGGTTGATTCCTATAAGCTGATAAAATACCAGCGAACCAATCAGGACACCTGTTTCAACCAGCGACCCATGATGAAGCTTGGTGACAAGGTTAATGCATCGGAAGTCCTGGCGGACGGACCGTCCACCCGTTCGGGTGAATTGGCTCTGGGTCGAAACCTGTTGGTGGGATTCGTGCCCTGGAACGGTTACAATTTTGAAGATGCGATCCTGATTTCCGAGAAAGTGGTTAAAGAAGATTACTATACCTCCATCCATATCAAGGAATTCGTCACCGAGGTGCGGGAAACCAAACTCGGTCCTGAAAAGCTTACCCGGGACATTCCCAATATGGCGGAGAAATCCCTGGAGCATCTGGACGGCGAAGGTATTGTCCGGATAGGTGCAACAGTGAAGTCCGGATCGATACTTGTGGGTAAAGTGACGCCTAAAAGCGAAACTGAAACCACCCCGGAATTCAAGCTGCTGAACTCCATCTTCGGCGAGAAGGCCAAGGAAGTTCGGGACACATCCCTGAAACTTCCCCATGGCGTCGGCGGTACCATCATTGATGTTCAGCGCCTCAAACGCAGCGAAGGTGACGATCTGAACCCCGGAGTCGATGAAGTCGTCAAGGTGCTGCTGGCAACCAAGCGTAAGCTGAAAGAAGGCGACAAGATGGCCGGGCGTCATGGTAACAAGGGCGTCGTTGCCCGGGTTCTTCCTGAAGAAGACATGCCATACACCGCAGACGGTATGCCCCTGGATATCTGTTTGAATCCACTGGGTGTTCCTTCCCGTATGAACATCGGTCAGATTATGGAGACCATGCTCGGTATGGCCGGTGCGCAGCTGGGCAGGATGTACGAGACACCGGTGTTTCAGTCGGCATCCACCGAAGAGATTTCCGACGAACTCGAGAAGGCCGGTCTGCAACGAGCCTCCAAGATGGTTCTGCATGACGGTCTAACCGGTGAAGAGTTCGTGAATCCGGTGTTCGTCGGTTACATGTATTACCTGAAGCTCCACCATCTTGTGGACGACAAGATGCACGCCCGGTCCACCGGGCCTTACTCACTGGTGACTCAGCAGCCTCTGGGAGGCAAGGCTCAGTTCGGTGGTCAACGTCTGGGTGAGATGGAAGTCTGGGCCCTGGAAGCATACGGCGCTGCCAATACCCTTCAGGAGCTGATGACCATTAAATCGGATGATATGACGGGACGTGCAAAGATTTACGAAAGTATCGTGAAGGGGGATCCGGCAACCAGCGCCGGTATTCCGGAATCCTTTAATGTTCTGGTTCAGGAGTTACGCGGGCTGGCGCTGGATGTCCGAATCTTTGATTCGAAGGGCAAACAGTTACCGTTTACCGAACGCGACGAAGAACTGTTGAACCGCCAGGGCGGCCGGTTCTAGGAGGAAGCAATGAAGGAAATCCAGGATTTTGACAGCCTGATGATCAAACTGGCCTCTCCGGAACAAATCCGGGCATGGTCATACGGCGAAGTAAAGAAACCCGAAACCATTAATTACAGGACTCTCCGCCCCGAAAAAGACGGTTTGTTCTGTGAACGGATCTTCGGAACCACCAAGGAGTGGGAGTGCTACTGCGGAAAATTCAAATCCATCCGCTACAAGGGTGTCATCTGCGACCGCTGTGGAGTTGAAGTGACACATTTCAAGGTACGCCGGGAGCGCATGGGCCATATTGAACTCGCCTCACCGGTTTCCCATATCTGGTACTACCGTTCCGTCCCGTCCAGGATGGGACTGCTTCTCGACCTCTCAATCGCGGCACTGCGCAGTATTCTCTACTATGAAAAGTATGTTGTCATCGAACCGGGTGACACTGAATTGAAGATGATGCAGCTGCTCACTGAAGAGGAGTTCGCCGAAGCCCGCGAGCGCTTCGGGGTGAGTTTTAACGCCGGTATCGGCGCTGAGGCGGTCCGGACCCTCCTGGAAAACATGGACCTCGATGCCCTTTCGGCCGAGCTCC
>DAOVYP010000335.1 GCA_030635565.1 Spirochaeta sp.
CTGATAGGACATCTTCAGAGCAACAAAGTCGGAAGAATTGATGCCCGATATAACGGTGTTCACTCCGTTGACACATTGAAGATTGCCAAACGCCTATCACGGCACAGGAAAGAAATCCAATGCCCGCTGGAAGTTCTCCTGCAGGTGAACACATCCGGGGAAGATTCAAAATCCGGTTTTCGTGATCCTGTTCGATTTGCTGAATCAGCCGCCGAGATAGCACAGCTGCCTTATCTGAAGCTGCGGGGCCTGATGACCATGGCTCCGTTCGTCGATGACGAGTCAACCGTCCGTAAATGTTTTTCAGTATGCCGTGAATGGTCCGAGGGTATCGGGAACTTCATTATCGGAGCCCCCATTCTGTCAATGGGCATGAGTTCAGATTATAAATGGGCCGTTGCCGAAGGCAGTAATCTGCTGCGCATCGGAACAACGATATTCGGGGGAAGGGGATGAAGCGCGGGGTTCTCCTGCTGATGCTGCTCATTTTCAGCGGAGTTTCCCTCCTTCCTGCGCAGCAGCTTCCTCCGCCGGAACCTCTGATGCCTGAAGAGTACGATCCAGAAGAGTTCCCCCTCTGGGCTCACGATCTCAGGAGGTACGAAGTTGTGGCCATCGGAACCTATCCGATCACATTTTTTGCCACATCGCTGATATATGATTTTTCCGTATACGCGGCCAATGATTTTAATCCGGCCTATTCCATGGGTTCCCAGCGTGACGGTCGGGATATTGCGATAATCGTGGGGTCCGCTGCCTGTGTTTCCCTTCTCATTGCCACAGTTGATCTTATTATTAATACCAGCAGAAGAAACAATCAGGAGCCTGCCGAGGATGAACAGTGAAGATTTCCCGGTTCAGATCTCCCCAGGAGATACGGTCCGGGTCGACAGCTTCGTAGCTTCTCTTGGACTGTTTACCAGGAGTCAGATCTCAAGGCGTTCGGTAACCGTCAGAAATGCATCAGGACATGAGTTGAAATTCTCCAAACATCTCAGAGACGGTGATGTCGTACGGGTTGAATGGGATGATCCCCCTTCGTCCGATATCATGCCTGAGCCCGTCAGCCTGGATGTCATTTATGAAGATGATCTATGTATCGTCATCAATAAGGCTCAGGGTGTGGTGGTCCATCCGGCTCATGGACATATACATGGAACACTTGTGCAGGGACTGTTGTATCGATACAGGGCATTAGATGAGGCATTTGGAGGAGACCGGGTCCGTCCCGGTGTCGTACACCGGCTGGACAAGGATACCTCCGGGCTGATAATCGCGGCAAAAACCCCGGAAGCCCTTGAGTTCCTGTCCGGGCAATTCAGGGAAAGATCCGTCAAGAAGATATACCTTGCCGTTACTCGGGGAAAACCTCCGGCATCGGAAGGGGAAATAGACCTTCCAATAGGCCGTGATCCCCGGGACCGGAAAAAATTCGCAGTCCGGGTGAGAAATTCCAAAGATGCACTTACCCGTTACCGGCTTCTAGGAGAAACTGGCGGATACGGTCTGGTGCAGCTGCGTATCCTGACGGGCCGTACTCATCAGATCCGGGTTCATCTCCAGTCTCTTGGTTGCCCTGTTCTTGGTGATCCCGTATACAGCCGTCGCGATTCGGTTTATCCCGACAGCACACTGATGCTCCATTCATGGAAACTCTCGATACAGCTGCCAGGTTCCGGTAAAAAGCGTTTTACAGCACCACTACCGGACCGCTTCACCGAGATTCTCTCGGAACTCGGTATCGATCCCCTCAATCCGGGAGCTTAACTTCCATTCCCGGATTCATTCCCTCCGATAAAATCGGGATTCCAGCGTTTTTCGGCGGATATCGTTGTCGGAGGACCATGGCCGGGAAGTATCAGCAGATCTTCCTGTATTGAGATGATTTTACTGCGAATTGACTGCAGGAGAAGTTTTCTGGTGTAGCCCGTTAAAGAGCTTCCGACACGACCGGCGGATAGCACGTCGCCGGTAAACAGGTATGGCCCTATTTTGTATACTCTGCTGTCGGCGGAATGACCTTCCACATCAATCACCTCTACGTCGAATCCCGAGGCATTTATTTTCATTCCGTCGGTGACAGGTAATGAATCGAATTCATAGATCCGCTTGCTACCGGCGATTATTTCAGTCTTATAAACCTTCAGCAATGTCTTGAGGCCCTTGATGTGATTGTCATGGTTGTGGGTTATCAGAACGGTTGTGATGTCAAAATCGTTATTTTCGATCAATTCCAGGAGTGTTACGTCGAAACGGCCCGGATCCACCAGTATGGCCTGACCGCCATTCATGGAACCGATAATATATGTGTTGCTGACGCCGATGGCGGGGAAATGGCTGAGTAGTTTCAATCTTCTTTCCCCTTTATTCTGTAAGATTCTTCCGGATTGGAATCACTGAAATTAATATTCTCCAGGTCCGCACCGGAAAAATCGACTCTTTTCAGGTTGCAGTCCTGAAAGCCGGCATCAACAATGGATGCACCGATAAATCGGCTGTAAAACAAATCGGATTCGTTAAAAACAGTTGAATGGCCCTTGATACCATTAAAGTTAATGTTGATCAGATCCGATCCGGAGAAATCAGACCCGGAGAAATCGCTTCCGGCCGCAAGAACGCTCATCATACGGCTTCCGGTGAAATTACATTCCACGGCATTGACATCATCAAGAAGACACATGAGAAACCGGGCTCCGTTGAAGCTCGCACCCCTGAAGTCTGCCGCAGTGAAACGGCAGTATTGGAAATCGTAGTCATCGAATTTGATACCGGAGAAGTCAAAACGGGAAAAATCACGGCTCTCCAGTATCTTGTCCCCGTTAACGATTTCCTGTATTACGTCACGTTCATAGTCATCCGGTCCCGGATGATGCTTCCTGCATAAGTCCGTTTCGGCCCATGCCGGAAGTAAACAGCCTTTTATACCACATGTAATAAATTCAAACACGGTATTAAAGATATTCTCGAATTGGTTGGAGTGCAACGGACTTCGCCGCTGCAATTGATCATGCAGTTTTCTCCGTCTATCATAGTGGTATGCCGAGTTGTGCGAACTGCGGTGCCCATTATGAGGCGCCGGTGTACAGGAATACACTGTGTCAGGAATGTGAAAAAGAGCTGAAAACCTGCAGGAACTGCCGTCATTTTTCTCCGGGAGCCGCCAATGATTGTCATGAGCCGGTGAGTGAGCCTGTTCCCGATAAAGACAGGGCGAACTTCTGCGATTGGTTCCAGCCGGCTTCTGATGCCGGTGCCGTAAAAGATAAAAATGACTGCACTGACAATGCCCGACAGGCTTTCGCCGATCTTTTCGGCGATGATTGATTCCTCTATCGCATTTATTGACTCAGGAATAGGTGGTCTGCCTTATCTTGATTGGATCAGATGCCGAAGGCCGGATCTTCCTGTGACATACCTTGCCGATACGGCACATTTTCCCTACGGAGACATGAAGAGCGAGGATGTCCGGATAGCGGTTGTTGGAGCTGTTCGCAGGCTCTTGAGGGCAGGTACACCCCGTTTGCTGACGGTTGCATGTAATACGGCTTCGGTTACCGCACTTGAAGAAATCAGGGCCATCACACCTTGCCCGGTAGTAGGCAC
>DAOVYP010000309.1 GCA_030635565.1 Spirochaeta sp.
GTCGGATAGTGGGACGATGGGATGAGAACTATATCAACTGAACAATAACGGTAATAAAGCCGCCTATGAGAGTTAGGAACAGCCTCGAGACAAGAGCAAACATTCGGTCGAATCGTTTATCCACACGATCAAATCTCTTGTCAACTTGCTCGAAACGTCTTTCGACTTGCTCGGAGCGCTTATCAACTTGTTCGAATCCGAGGCGCATCAGCTCCAGCTGACTTTTGATGGACTCCTCAACACGAACGATACGTTCCCGTAAAACCATATCCGATTCGCCCATCCATTCGTGGATGCGGCCGCGGACATACTGACCGACGACTTCCAGTTGCTCGGTTCCTATTTCCATCATGGTTTCACCCATGACTCCAACCTCAGAAGGTTGGTCGGTACTTGAAGTATAAACGAAATATCCCGGAAACAACCGGAATCCGGCGTAGTGTCCTGTAAATTCGCACTCATAAGAGGCTCAAGCAGGAACTGTCCGGGTGCATGGAAAAAGATACCCGAAGTTCGTCGGAACGGAGCCTGAAAGGCGAGTACCGCTGGAACGATAGTGGCTTTTTCGCAATGCTCCCGGACAATTCTCCTCCGGAATGTGACACTCATTAACAGAGATAACTACAGAACACCACGCTATGCACCGGTAACAAGTCTGGCGGAGGAACCGGGATCGTCCCGATAGATTTCAATACGATCGGCTATCTGGCGTTTGAGTTCGGGTACATGGGAAATGACACCCACCATCCGATTCTCACGAAGATCGTTGAGAACCCGCAGTACCCCCTGCAGCGCCTCATCATCCAGGGTACCGAAACCCTCATCGATGAAGAGAGCTTCGAGTCTCACCCCTCCGGAGCGGGCCTGAACCACATCGGCCAGGCCCAGTGCCAGTGAAAGGGAAGCCATGAAGAGCTGGCCGCCGGAGAGGGTGTTCACCGGCCGTTCGGTACCTGTCCAGGCATCGGAAACCAACAGATCGAGTCCTGCCTGAGCGGCGGCGGTTTTCCCCTCATCCCGCCGTTTAAGGGTGAAGCGGCCCCGGCTGAGGAGGGAGAGACGCAAGGTTGCCTGGATAAGGACTTCCTCGAGACGACGGGCCAGAAAGAATCGATTCAGGGATATCTTGGGAGGGAGGGTGCCCCTCACCTGTCCTGAGAGGAGTCGGAGTACGGCATTTCGATGCTCTTTCTTACGGGATTCGCTTTCCAGATTCTTGAACTCCAGCCGAAGCGATTCCATCTTTCTCAGGTTTTCTCGAGAGGAGGCATACTTCCCGGCGGTTTCCGATGCGATATCCGAAGCTTTCCGCCTGGCCTGATCGAACACGTTGAGATTCGGTTGAGGACGATTTTCAATGAGTTTACGGGTTTCTTCCAGACGTACCGTATTCTCTTTCTTTCGGTTCTTCCATTCCTCCAGAACGGAACGATCTTTCTCCACCGATTCGGCAGCAGTCAATGCCGCTTCCAAGGCGGTCTCATCTTTAAAACCCGATTCGGTCAGTGATGCGGCAAATTCCCGCTCACGGACAGTCAGGTCGTCAAGGGTTTTCCGACGATGTTCTTTCCTGACGCCAACATCGGTTTCGGCGGATATGAGATTTCCCGAAATTGACTTTTCATCACGTGCCAGGGCAGACAGGTTATCTGAAAGTTCCAGTTTTTCACTGTCCCAATTATCGATAAGTTCCGGAAGTTCCGCCGGGACAGGTGCGGCTTCGGCATCATCTGCCGGCCAATGGGACATGGCGATGTTCCATTTTGCCTCCATTTCATCCAACTGGCCCTTCAGATTTTTCAAGTCCTGTCCGTTTTGTTCGATATCGGCGGTAATCCGTTCCGATTCGGTTGATAACTCAGGCAGCTGCCTGCCGAGTAGAAGTTCCAGTTCCTTTCGCAGGTCCTCTTCCCTGCCGATATCCTCGTTTATCTGTCGAATCCTGTCCGGTGCATTGTCGGCATCTTCGCCCATAGATTCTTCGATGACGACTATTCTGTCGGAAGCCTCCTCAGCCTGCCGCCGGGCGGTATCGGCAAGAGTCCGGGTTTCTGTAATGAAGGAATCCGAATCCGAAAGTTCAGATTCCGCCGATTCAAACTCCTCCGTGGAGGGCGCATCACCCGGCAGCGACGGAACGGGATGATGGACCGATCCGCAGACCGGGCAGGGTTTACCCTCTTCCAGAGACGCCGCCAACACTCCGGCAAGGTTCAGCTCCCGACAATCTTTAAGATTCGTCAGTACAGAAGAAGCAGCATCTTTCCTCTTTTGAGCCCCTGAGGCACGCTCACCGAAACGGATTATTGACTCCAGATACCCGGAATGTTCGTTCCGGAGAGAAACCAGTGTCTCAAGCCGGTGGATGAGTTTCTGCCGTTCCTCCCGGGTTCCTTTGGAGTCAAGAGCGGCCAGAGACTCATCGAGATCGGCTCTCCGCCTGATAAGAATCTCGTTCTTTTCAGACCAGATCCGGCGGGAATCTTCCGCGGCTTCAAGCCTGTTCCCGGCCTCATCAATCTTATGCCTGATCGACTTGCGCCGGCTGTCCTCATCCCGGAGCGCCGCAGAAATACGGATGCGGCGATCCAGAATCCCGATTTGCTCCCGCCACTCCGGGGCTTTTACCGACCGGGTATCAAGGGATTTTTTACCATCCAGCGCCAGATCCAGTTGACTGACAGCCGCTTTCAGCTCGCCTTCGGCGGTCCTGACGGCCCGGCGGGCTTTTTGAAGTTCTGCATGGCTTTCCTTCAATGCCAGTGCCCGGGAATCCTGTTCCAGTTTTTCCTCCAGCTTCTTCATGGAGATTCCGGAGTTTTCTATATCCGTCTGTTCTGCCTGCAGCTCATTCAAGCGCTGATGAAACTCATTCAGGATGCCGGCCTGTTCCCATTCCGAGACGGCCTTGTCTCTGCCGGCGGAAGCGGCGGCATCGGCGTCGGCGAGGAGACTGACTTTTCCCTCCAGCTCGATTCCGACATCGGTGAGACGAACCATGAAAGGCGCCTCAGCTGCAGGATTCAGATCCTCAGCTCGCCAGAGGTCAACCAAATCATTCTTAATCAGTTCCAAACGCCTTTGTTGAGTTCCCTCATCAAGATCAGCTTCATCCTCCATCTCTTTGAGCCGGGCCTGTATATCCTTGTACAAAGCCGTATCGAAGAGCTTTTCAAGAAGTTCTTCACGATCATCGCTGCCCGCGAGGAGAAGCCTGCGGAAATCCCCCTGGGGTATCATCACCACCTGCCGGAACTGACCGGCCTCCAGGCCAAGAAGAGTTTTCAAGTGGCTGTTCACTTCGTTTTTCTTCTCAGCCAGCACCTCTCCGTCCGTACCGTCGGGATTCAGGCGTATCAGTATTTGAGTTTCCGGAGAGGTGGTTACCCCATCGCCTTTTTTCTTCGGCCTGTCGTACTTGAGGGATCGCCGGACACGGAATTCATCCCCGCCCAGTCTGAATCGAAATTCAATAACCGGCTCCACTCCAACAGGGAGATAATCACTTTTCAGATGACCTTCCCGGCCCGCGGGAGTGTCGGCATACAGGGCGTAGCACATTGCGTCGAAGATAAAGGATTTCCCCTGTCCCGTCGGACCGTGAATGAGGAACAGGGCCCTGTCATCCATGGAGGCAAAATCGATGTGCTGAGTGTCGACGAATGGACCGATACCGGTTATCTCAAGTAACAGGGGCCTCATGAATCAGCCTCGGCAAAGAAGGACTCAGTAAGAAGGGACTCGGCCATGGTTCTGTCGTCACCCTCCTCCCAACCGGTTCGATCCAGGAAGTCGGATAGCACCGATTCCGAGGTTTCAAGTGCCGAAAGGCTTTGAGGATCGTCGGAAACAACGGCTTCCAGTGCGGTCTGCCGGAGTTCCCTGAGGTAGGGAAA
>DAOVYP010000325.1 GCA_030635565.1 Spirochaeta sp.
TCACCATTGAACCGATCATTTCCAAACTTTCGGCGCAGTACTGGTACTCCTCGGTCCGCCGGGGGGCAACGACTGAAAATCTGAATGTACTTCGGGAAAGACTGGCCGGAATCGACATTCCGCTTGTCGCTGAAGTGACATGACATCTTTTACAGGCAGAGACCCATTAACCACTTCAGCGGCAAGCGGAATGTCGATTCCAGCCAGTATTTCCCGAAGTACATTCAGATTTTCAGTTGTTGCCCCCCGGCGGACCGAGGAGTACCAGTACTGTGCCGAAAGTTTGGAAATGATCGGTTCAATGGTGAGATAAGGAATGCAGAAATTCATCATACCTTCCACTTCCTCGACTTTGGTTTCCAGGGTTACCAGAACTACCATTTCCGTCGGCGGTACGATTTGTACAAATTGAGGATTGGTCTCGATCTGTCCGAGCCTCGGCCTGAGGTCGATCACCTGACTCCAGGCTTCCCGCATATTACCGAGAATCCTGACGATTATGGACTCCATTACCGCCCGTTCGATTTCAGATAGTTCCCTGTTTATCTTGGCACCTTCGCCGGGACCGCCGAACAATCGATCGATGATGGTAAAGGTGATGGCCGGATCTATTTCTAGGATGGCCGATCCGGTGAGGGGATCCATATTGATAACCGCAAGAGCCGTCGGTGAAGGAATGGATCTCAGGAATTCTTCGTATGTGAGCTGATCCACCGATGCAACGTGAACGTGGACCATGGATCGAAGCTGGGCCGCCAGGCTTGTCGTGGTGAGACGGGCGAAGGTTTCGTGCATGAACGAAACAGTACGGATCTGTTCCTTGGAGAATTTATCGGGACGTCGAAAATCCCAGATGCGGATATTTTTCCGTTCGGCTACCTGCCTGGTATCCTCGGTTTCCGCATCTCCGGAACTGATAGCTGTGAGAAGCTGATCTATTTCATCCTGTGACAGGACTTCCGTCACGTTCTACTCCGATACGGGCTACAGCCCGATTATCTGATACTGCAGGAACAGAACCTGTTCCACTTCTCCCCTGGTAAGAAGGCTGTTGATCTTACTCATCAGTTCCTGTTTCACGGCTGCTTCATCTTCAAGCTGTTCACGCGATCGCTGACTGAAATAAAAGCGGATTGTATCCATGAGGGCGTCGTTTCTGCTCGTAAGTTCGCTGGCCAGATCCTTGTAGCGTTCTCCATCGTAGCCGAGTTTTATTTTAGCGGACACCGTGTATCGTTCAACGTCCGCAGTCTGCGCACGAAGGTCGTATCCCTCTCCAGTGAGGAAATCCCAGGTGGTGTAATCCGGAACTTCCGTTTTGTACTCTTCGGACAGAACCGGGAACTGCCTGGATCTGTTGCCCCTGTCCATGAAACGGTACGTGAGAAAACTCACCGTGACACTCACCAGAAGGGCAACGATACCTATGGCCACGAACATGAGTACCTTGGCCATTCGATCGGAAAAGAGTTTGCGTTTTTTCGGTTCTTCGATAGACTCAGTGCTGTCCGTTTCTATCGCATTACCGAGTTCAAGTTCCTCATCTGACATAGGACATCACCCTCCCTTGATGTCGACAAAATTTTACCATAAAACACTTAAGGACACCAGCCCCCAGTACATTAGCGGCTGAGTGTTTTCTGTCGAGCAAGATTATGTTGTCAATATCGGCGATACCGGCCCGGTTGAATGCTGAATGCTGAATTGGTTTACCTGATACTCTATTCTCATTTCCTGATTCACAATTCACAATCCTCAATTCTTCATTCATTCGTGAGCCTCCTTGAGTATCACAATGTCGACACGTCTGTTTTCAGCTCTATCCTCTTCCCGGGTCTCAGGATCCTTGAGTTTCACGGTATCGGCAAAACCGGCAACCTGGAATCTGGATTCGTTTGCCCCATAGTCCACAAGGTAGTGCAGAACTGCAGCGGATCGGGCTGATGAGAGTTCCCAATTTGTCGGCCAGGGACCGTCAGGGTCGGTAGGAGATGAGTCGGTATGCCCCTCCAACCGGATCTTCCGATCGGCAATCTCCGGAGACTCGAGGAAACGAGCCAGTTTCTGCAGCGCATTTCGGGATCTTTCCAGATCGATTTCAGCACTGGCCCTCTTAAAAAGGATATCACCGGCCAGGCTGATAACCAGTCCCCTTTCGTCTTCCTTGATTTTAACAAATCGATTTTGTATCTCAGGCTGGAATTCGCTGATAGCTTTTTTGCGAGCCTCATTGAGACGGTTCCCCCGGGTAGTCGACGGCATGGCAGCCACATCATTGCCTAATTCAGCCAGAATGCCCTCGGAAAGGGTGTTGCCCCCCCGAAGAGGACCAAGTCCCTGGAACGCCTGCATTATCAGCTCGATACGCTGGCTGTCGATGGGATTATCCGGATTCATCAGAATGACGAAGAAGGTGAGAAGAAGGGTAACCATATCGGCATACGTGACGAGCCAATCGTCACCCCCGATATTCTTTTTATTTTTTTTCTTCGTACGTTCTTCGTCGGACATCTATCTAATCTCCGGATGCACTCTGGGCCGGCCTGTCTGCCGGCGGCAGGAAAGTCAGAAGCTTGTCTTCCAGGATTCTGGGATTATCTCCACTCTGTATGGAAAGAATACCCTGAACCATGATTTCCTTTATCTGCATCTCTTCCTTGTGACGATCCTCGAGCTTGAACTGGATGGGCGACAGGATTAGGTTGGCAAAAACCGATCCGTACAGGGTGGTAACCAGGGCTACAGCCATATTGGGACCGATGGAGGCGGTATCTTCCAGGTTGGCCATCATACCGATGAGTCCAAGGAGGGTACCGATCATTCCAAATGCCGGAGCGAGTTTGGCCCATTTCTGAAAGAATCCGATGCCGTCTTCGTGACGGCTTTCCACCTGATCGAGATTGGTATACAGGATTCGCTTGATGACGTCGGGGTCCGTACCATCGACGACGAGCCGAAGACCGCCTCTCAGGAAATCGTCTTCAACTTCATTCAGTGAATCATCAAGGGACAGCAGGCCCTCTTTACGGGCGTTATCCGCGAACTGGACGAGTTGGTTGATAAGCTCCATCTTGTTCTGAAAGACAGGCACCCGCAGGGCAATATTGAGATACTTCGTAAAACCCAGGGCCTTGCTGAGAGGGCCTGATGCCATTACGCCGGCGAAAGACCCGAAAATAACAACGACAACGGACGGAACATTGACTAAACCCATGATGTCGTTACCGCCGATGATGAAAGCGGCTACGATGATGATGAGTCCTCCGCTAATTCCGCTTATTGTTGCAATATCCACGTTCTACTCCTCCTGGGCGGGAAAACCGATTTCCCGCCGGTAGGCGATGATGAGCGCACGAATCTCATCGGACGATTGAGTTACCACGAAACGCTTACCGGATGTGAGCAGGAGCGCCGTCCGCCCTTCCCCGGCCTCTTCGGCATACTCGATGAGGTGGGGGTTGAGCAGTACGTGTCGATCCGATTTTCCCGGTAAATTGACTTTAATCATCCAATAATCCTATTCCGGAGATATCCCCGTGCCATTACCGTTTCAGGGTCAGCAGTTCCTGCAGCATCTGATCCGAAGTCTGGATCGTCTTGCTGTTGGCCTGGAAGCCCCTCTGAGTAACGATCATATCCGTGAACTGCTCCGCAAGGTCA
>DAOVYP010000144.1 GCA_030635565.1 Spirochaeta sp.
CCGGAGATACTGATGACGGTGACGTCGGCAGCACCCACCGCCAAGGCGACAGAGATCATCAGAAATATGATTACAATCTTTTTCACTTTATCCTCCTATTACGGTCCTAGAAACTCCAGGACCAATCAAAACCCAGTCGATACAGGACCGGAAAATACGCAGCGATTTCCGAATCCAGGACAATTGAATCCCCGGGATACAGAACTCCGACCTTGAAATCCCATCCGAAATCGGACTTCGGCCGCCAGAAGAAGCTGATCAGGCCTTCCTGCCCCATGAAATGTCCCTCAGTTGAGGAACTGGGCACCATAGCCGTCGAAACAGGACCGATAGCTGTTCTCAGGAAGGTCGTTGTCCTGAGCTCCCAGGAGAACGTGTCCGATGGACGGCTGGCGTAAAAGGCCCCCAGGGATGCAAGGTTACCTAATTCGAATTCTATCACAAATCCCTGAGTTGACACGATTGAAACGGGAAGATACTGAGAAAGCTCGTTTCCCGTGGTCGTCCCGAGCAGGTAATTGTCCCGGTTGGCCCATTCATCACCTGTAGAACCAAGGAGGTCAATACCAAGACGGGAATGGGTACCAGGCAGCCAGGAGATTCCGAAACGTCCGATACCGCCGAGCACTGTGGCGCTGTCATATTTACCATACTGTCCCACCAGGGACAGATCGTAGATAAATGACTGTCCGAGGAAACCGCGGCTGAAAAGCTCAAGGTACATGGAATTGAAGCGCTGATTACCATAAGCCGCCTGATCTTCGGTGCTTGTAAGATCCTGTACCGCCAGGAAATAGACTGAAGGATACAGCCAGCTGGCCACAGCGGGCATATCCCATGCCAGATATTCCATCATTCTCGGAGCCGCAAGGATGCTGTCACGCTTGACATCGGTCTCGGTCATGAAGTACTCGGCGGATTCCCGGAAAGTCAGTCCGGTGTAACCGGCACCGACGGTGAAAATGTGTTTCCCGATGTCAACACTGAAATCGATGCCGTCGAATGGAGCATCGAGAATCAAACCCGCCGGGTCGCCTGTGAGCTGCCGGCCGGCCTTATAGCCGAACATTCCGGTATTTCCATAGAAATTGAGTTTATCCAGCTCGGGATAAACCGAATAATAGAAACCATGGAAAGAGAACTTGAGATTGTTGGTAAGTCCAAACAGAACATCGCCGTCAAACGCGACACCGCCGTCCACTTCCATATTGGCCGCCGGACTCCATCTGCCGCGGTACCAGAGGGCGGCGGCATTTTCGGTGTTTATGCCGAAAGAAGAACCTGCGATTTCCGGTAATTCGAGATTCAGATCCAGCCGGGCACCCCAGATCTGGTCGTATGCACTCAGCGATAAGACGGGAATCAGAAGTATGAGCAGAATTAATGCGACTGGTATTTTCTTCACATCTCACCTCCCTCAGCGTCTTCGGTGACATAGGTGATGCCCGTCAGCACCTCATAGGGGGGCACTGAACGGGTGTGGTAAAGACTGGACGGCTCGACATATCCCAGAAAACCGGCCTCAAGGGCCGCATAACGGGGAGAGCCGACCGCTGTGTACATCCCGCCGCCCTTGACTCCGTAGCTTTTGAACAGAGCCAGATAGAAGAGTCCGAGGCTCACCGGATCTCCGGGAGCCGTTTTCGACACATGTTTGGCAAAATCCTGCTCAAGTCCCCAGGCATACCCGTCATCAGGGCCGGCATCCATCGGCAAATTCCCGGAAGCTTGAGCCACCAGGAGCAGCGTTGTAGCCACATCGGCCTCCTCGCCGTCCAGAAAACGGTCGAGTAGATCGTTGGACTGACCCCAGAGGCTCACCGCGAAGACTGCCAGGATCACGATAAATACGATCTTTTTCATATTATATCCTCTATCATCAAATACTAACCTTCTGATCACTATATTACCACATCGTCGGCACTGATAGCGTCACGAAAAAAAGTTTACGGCGCCCAACCGGTATAGAGTGTTCCCCACCTTGTCACAGTTCCGGTGAAACCCCGTTAATTTTGATTTCCGGCTGGATCTGCACATTTACCAAGACCTTTGAAGGGCTTGAGAGGATTTTGTGACAAGGTTGGGAACACTTATCAATCGTTGAACAGATCCCGTTTTCTAAAGGCAGCCGTGGCGAAACGCCAGGCAATTTTCCTCCCGGTGAGCCAGTTGATACGGCTGGATCGGGAGCGAATGATGCGGTCTCGTATGAAGGCGCTGACATCCTGTGGTGTATCCGAAAGGATATTGAATATTCGTTTCGTTTCCCGGGCTTCATCAGGGTCTTCCGGAATTCCTTTTCGGAGAAGATCGGTTACAACCATTCCCGGGCTGATAGCGCCGATTTTCACTGGCAGATCGGCTGAACGGAGTTCGGCCGACAGGGCTTTCACCAGGTAAGTGAGAGCGGCCTTGCTTGCTCCATAAACTGAGATACCCGGGCGGACCATACCGCTGCTGCCCAGTCCCTCCATCAGATAGATGATGCCCAAACCTTGTACCGACATCCCCCTGACGGCGGCCTGAGTCCCTATCAGACTACCAAGGACATTCACATCAAAAATGGATCGGATTTCATCCGGTTCCATATCCCATATCATTTGGCGGGTCTGGTCGATGCCCGCATTGTTGATCCACACGTCTACCGGACCATCCGATGCTGCCAGATCCCAGAGCTTCCTCATATCGGCGGCCGATCTGACATCACCGAACAGCCCCCTGCAATACCCGCCGGGATTGTGCTCCAGGAGTTCCAGGACGGCCTGATCCACTGTGCTCCGATTCCGACCGTTTATGACAACGGACCAGCCGCTCTCCATAAATCTCTCGGCCAGAGCCCGTCCGATTCCCCGGGTGCTGCCGGTTATGACAATTCGTTTCATTGTTCCATACTGGCGCAGACCGGCCCTGTTCCACTAGGCTGATTAGCATGAATGAAAACAATACATGGGAACGTACCTTCGTCCTGATAAAGCCCGATGGTGTGAAAAGGGCTCTGGTTGGCACCATAATTTCCCGATTCGAACGGGTGGGTCTGACTCTCACCGGCTTGAAACTTGTGAGTGTGGACACGGAAAAAGCCGAGAAACACTACGAAAGTCACAGGGGTAAGGCATTCTTTGACCCACTGGTCCGCTTGCTCAGCTCCGGCCCTGTAGCTGCCATGGCGTTGGAAGGAGCTCATGCCATTTCAGTTGTGAGAAAAATCGTCGGTTCGACAGAGCCTAAAGAGGCGCCGCCAGGCAGCATCCGAGGTGATTTCTGCCATATGAGCTATGCCCGCAGTAAGGAACGACTGGGTGTGATACCGAATCTCATTCATGCTTCGGATTCACCGGAAAGCGCCGTATGGGAATTGGCGTTATGGTTCGCAGATGAAGATTTAGTCCAACCCTATGAACGGGCCGATGCAGGATTCATGTAGTCATGAGTGATTTCTGCAAGCGTCGCTGCCGCATCACGCTGCTCGTTCTGTTCGGGCTAATTCCAATCACTGTTTCGGCATCTGATCTGCATATTCGTGTTTCCGGAATCGATACCGATCTGGGAGGCATGATACTGGCCGGAGTTTATGCCTCGGAAGAAGGATATCTTGAACCGGGTTATCAGGTTGCGAGTATCAGTTTGGCTGTAACCGGGGAAACTCTGAACGGTGTTTTCAGGGATCTTCCCGTCGGTCGCTACGTCGTCGCAATTCTCCATGACATCGACGGAGACACGGAGATGGATACCGGTTTTCTCGGGATACCTAAAGAAGGATACGGTTTCAGCGGTGCGAAAGAAGGACGGATGAGGCCTCCGATATTCGATGATGCCGCCATCATGCTGGGTGAAAATGATGAGAAATCGGCTGATATCTTCATGAATTACATGTAGTCTTAGCTGAATGTCGGGATTCGATAATCTCTCACCTCAAACTGTCCTCACGGCCGTTGAAGCCGCATTCGGCTTGCGGCTGCAGCCGATTGTGACCCCGTTCCCCAGTTATGTAAACAGGGTGTACGGGATGACCGACAGTGACGGCGAATCCTATGTCGTGAAATTCTACCGGCCGGGGCGATGGAGCCCGGCCGCCCTGGCTGAGGAACACCATTTTATCAGGGAATTGGCGTCGGAAGAGTTTCCGGTGGTTCAGCCCCTGGATGATATTGACGGGGATACCCTGGCCGAACTCCTTCTGGAAACCGACAGCGGTGAAACCCACTATCATTTCGCATTGTTTCCCAAACGATCGGGGCGACTGTTTGATGCCGAGGGAGACGAGGCGTGGCTTCGCATCGGCGCACTTTGCGGCCGGCTGCATACCGTGGGAGCAAGATCCCATGCCGCCGATCGCCAGATTGTGTCTCCGGATGAAAGCACCGGGGAACATATCAAGGCTCTGCTGGACGACGGTGTCGTACCCGCTGATATGGTCCCGGAATTTGCAGAACTCACCGGCCGGGCTTTGTCCATTATTACCCCGCTATTTGAAAAAGCTCCATTCATCCGGCTCCATGGCGACCTTCACCGGGGCAACATTCTCGATAGAGGCGATGAAGGTCTGTTGATGATCGATCTCGATGATATGGCAATGGGACCGGCCATGCAGGACCTCTGGCTCCTTCTGCCGGGCAGAGCCGGTGAAGTCGGTGGTGAAACATCCCTGCTTGCGGAAGGATATGAGAATTTCCGTCCTTTCCCCTGGGAACAGCTGCCGCTCATGGAACCGCTGCGTCTCATGCGTATGATTCACTTTATCGCCTGGTGCTCCAGACAGCGGCATGACCGGGATTTCCACAATCATTTTCCCGACTGGGGCAGCCGGGGATGGTGGATACAGGAATTGGAAGATATCAGGGATCAGGTGTTCGTTATAGAGTCGACCCTGAACTGACCGGTTCCCGATCCGGTTCCCGGGAATCAGCCCAGCCCCAGTTCCTTCAGAGTTGTCACCGTTTCCTCCAGTCCCGGAAGCTTGGGCGCCAGTTCGTATGCACGAAAAATCTCCCCGGCGGCCGCTTCATGACGGCCAGCAGCCGTAAGAAGTTCGGAAAGCAGCTTTCTCAGGCGTGCTTCTTCCCGGGGGTGATATGAGAGTTTCACCAGGTCGGTGAGAAACGCCATTCTGAGCCTGTTATCCGGATCTTCAGGAAGGCTGTGCCTGACGATGGCCGCCATGCGCTCCAGGACTTCGACATAGAAGTGCTTGAAATAAGGATCTTCCTCTTCCAGTTCGGCGATGCCTCTGAGGAGCCGATAGGCTTTAACAAGGGCTTCCTGCTCAAGATAAGCCTCGGCCAGCAGAAATGCGTAGTCCATGAAATCTTCCCTGTCCAGGTATCGGCGCAGGGAAAAGAACCCCCCTTTCTGCGCTTCGTCATAGAGTCTGACCGCTTCAGCATCATGATCGTACAGGAGGTCGAAGCAGATAAGTCTGGCAAGGCTCTCGGGATCGTCTTTTCTGCCATGGAGGAAATCTCTGTAATCCCAGTCGGTAACGGTCCCGGTTTTTCGTGATGTATGCCAGGTCTGGTTGTAGGCTTCCCGAGTCGTTTTACTCGAAAGAACCTCATAGGCTTCCTTGAGGGCCAGGAACCGGGCGGTACCCTCGTCACCGCTGAGATCCGGATGGACTTCCTTGGCTTTAACCCTGTAGGCCCGACGAACCTCACTTCTGCCGCATTCAGGCTTCAGCCCCAGTATCGCGTAGTAATCCTTCAAGCCAGTCTCCGCACAATATATTATAAAGGCCGTCAGCCCATTCGGGCATCATAAATCCAAAGGCGTGTGTTGGTCACCCGAGAATCTTTCAAAATTGCCATTTTAAAAGATCCTTATGTATGGGGTCGACAAGTTATTTTATTATACAATAATAAAATAACTTGTCTAAAGGTCCGGGTAATTTTAAAAATCGGGGATTTTTGAAATTACCTCACCCATTCAGCCTCTCCAGGGGATTGATCCGTCCAATTCATCGATCAGCTCGCGCTCGGCCCGATTCGCATCGGACAGCACTGCACGGAACAGAGACGAAACTTCAGGGTCGGCATAGTCATGGAAACTATGGAACTCCCGGCTTCGGAAACCTCTGCGGGCTTTATGAGGGGATCCCATTCCCGGATCGAATCGGGTGATGCCTTCCTTTATGGCATATTCAACCGGTGCATAGTAGCAAAGCTCAAAATGCAGATTCCTGAC
>DAOVYP010000298.1 GCA_030635565.1 Spirochaeta sp.
ATAATGGGTCTTAGCCGGGCTGTATTACACCCGGATTAAGGAAGGAATAAATGAAACCTGTCAAAATTGGTGTTCTGGGTGTATCGAAGCATTACTCACTCCGAATCCACATCCCGGTGATGAAGTCCCCTATGATTGAACTCACAGCCCTGGGATCCCGTTCCCTGGAACGGTCAACAAAAGCAGCCGCTGAATTGGGCTTCGAGAAGGCCTATGGATCTTACGAGGAAGTTCTGGCTGATCCCGATGTGGAAATGGTCTATATCCCTCTTCCCAACGATGTTCACGCCGAATGGATCAAAAAATGCGCCGATGCCGGCAAGGCTGTTCTGTGTGAGAAACCTGTGACCATGAACGCCGAAGAGGCCGCCGATGCTTTCGCCTATGCGGAAAGCAGGGGCGTATTGGCCATGGAAGCCTTCATGTACCGATTTCATCCCCAGTGGGTGAGGGCCAAAGAGCTTATCGATATCGGTGAGATCGGTGAGGTACAGACCATTCACACCATCTTCAGCTATAAGCTCGAAGACCGGACCAACATCCGCAATCGCATGGAAACCGGCGGCGGCGGCCTCTACGATATCGGATGTTATGCGATCTCCACGGCCCGTTTTCTCATGGGCCGGGAACCGGAGAAGGTTATTGCCACAATCAGTCGAGACCCGGTGGACGGAACCGATACTCTGACTTCAGCGATATTGGATTTCGGCGGAACCCGTACCATCTTCACGGTAGGCACCAGGATGGCTGCAAGGCAGAAGGTATCAGTCTATGGTTCAGGCGGTAACCTGACGGTAGTTCGGCCGTTCAACGCCTATCCCGATGTTCCGATGACACTGGTGGTGGATAGCGGTGATGGTCCCCGGGAGATCAAGTGCGGTCCTGTCGATCAGTATGCCCTTATGTTCGAGGCTTTCGCCAAAGCCCTTCGGGACGGTGCTCCGGCTCCCACCCTGCCGTCGGACGCCATAGCCAATATGAAGGTGATTGATGCGGCTTTCCGTTCAGAGAAAAGCGGGGGTTGGGAATCGGTCTGATTAGTGTACAAACGGTACGAACACAACACGAGTGCCGTTTCTGTAGACATCGGTGAAGTCCATTTTTAAGTCTTCGTTCAAGGGAGACCATGAGCTGTCGGGAGGCGTCTCTTCATCGGGCAGCCGCCGGCGTAATGCCGTCAGCCGTTGGACACGCCGTTCCCCCAGCGGGAGGATGAGTATACCGCCGGGAGCCAGCTGGTCCGTGAGCGCCTGCGGGATATGATCGATGGCACAGGTGACGATGATACGGTCGTAGGGGGCGCCCTCTTCCCAGCCCATGTACCCGTTACCCGTTCGGCGGCGGATCTGCTTCAGCCAGGGGCGCCTTTCGGCCAGGGATTCCAGTATGCGGCCGGCACTTGAGGCCAGGGGGCCGACGTACTCGACGGTACGGACATGGGCCGACAGTGGAGCAAGCATGGCAGCCTGGTATCCGCTGCCTGTACCGATTTCCAATACACGGTCTTCGGAGCCGGGATTCAATGCCGCGGTCATGCGGCTGACCATGTAGGGAGCGCTGATGGTTTGGTTGTGCCCCACCGGCAGGGCCTGGGGGAGGTAGGCCGCCAGGCGGTTTTCCTCAGGAATGAAGGCTTCCCGGGGGGTGAGGAGCCAGGCGGTCAGAGCCCTGGAAACAACCGCTCCCGCGCCGGCCCCTCGTACCAGTCCGTCCAGATCCCCGTCGGACAGCAGCCGCCGGGCGGCGTTCCATCTCTCGGCGGCAAAGTATTCCTCGTCGCCGAATTGCCTCACAGCTTCCCGGACGAAGTCATCCCGATTCTCCATGAGAGGCGGTTCCACCCCGGCTGCCAGATCTGAAGGCGGCGGCCAGGGCGGATTCACGGGATAATTTTCGGGAATTCTCCGTCGACCCATCAGCCCTTCACCGAGCCGGCTATAAGGCCGCGGACGAAGAACCTCTGCAGACCGAAGAACACCGCCAGCGGCAGAATCATGCTCATGAATGCACCTGATGTAAGCAGATGCCAGTCCTGTCCCTTTTCACCCACCATGGCGGCCAGGGCGCTGGTAACAACCCGGTTCTTGTCCCCGAGGAATACCAGGGCGACCAGATAATCATTCCAGACCCAGAGGAACTGGAATATGGCGAAACTCGCCAGAGCCGGAATCGACAGGGGGAGAACCAGGCGGACAAAGGTGGTGAAGGGCGTTGCCCCGTCCAGGTAGGCCGATTCGAAGATGTCCCGAGGCAGGGTGCTGATGTAATTGTAAAGCAGATATATGGCCAGCGGCAGGCCGAATCCGGTATGGGCCAGCCACATGCTTACGAAGGTGCCGTTCAGCCCCCAACGGGTGTAATCCCTCAGTATCGGTATGAGCGCGATCTGAAGAGGAACCACCAGCAGGGCCACTACCATGATGAACAGCGGACGGCGCCCGGGAAATTCCATCCAGGCGAATGCGTAGGCGGCGAAGGCCGCGATAAGAATCGGTATGACGGTGGCGGGGACGCTTACGGCGAGGGAGTTGAGTACCGCGTCGGCGAAGTTATTCCCCTGTCTGGATATCGTATTACCCTGAGCATCCTGATAGCTCACCTCGCCCCCTGAGAGGACATCGCGGTAATTCTTAAGTGTGAGATTGGCTCCGAATCCGATCCATTTTTCCTCGAAAACCTCAATCTTCCGGGATCTCTTGTTACCGTACCATCGTATTGTCCGGCCCTCTTCGATTTCTATTCCCAGGCGCCATTCCTCGAATGATGCCGTGAAACCTTCAATGGTAATCGGAGCATTGGGATCGGTTTCGGCGGGCAGTTCGAATTCATCGATTTTAACCAGGTCTTTATGCGGAAGAACGGTCCACCAACCTGTGCCGTAGATATCCCTCGAATCCCGAAAGGAAGTGACGAAAATACCCAGAGTGGGGATGGTCCAGACCGATATGATTATTACAAGGACAAGGCCGATTACGAACTTTGTAAAGGATGATTTCTTTTCTTTGCCCGCATTACTCATTTCAGCGCCTTCCTTCCCCGGAATTCCCGGAGGTTGTACGCAAGAACCGGCACGATCACCACCAGCAGGACGATGGCGATAGCCGATGCCTGTCCCGAATTACCGTATGTGAATTGCCGGAGGTAGAATTCGTTTGCGATAACGTTCGTACCGTAGTTGCCCCCGGTCATCACACGGACGATGTCGAAGAGTTTCAAACTGAAAATCAGGATTGTCGTCGATACAGTGATGATGGTCGGCATGATAGTCGGGATGGTGATGTTGAAGAAAATCCTGAAGGCGTTGGCTCCGTCGACCCTGGCCGCTTCGTTGATGGACTCGGGAATGGACTTGATGGCCGAGGACAGGATGACCATGGAATAACCGGTCTGAAGCCAGACCATGATGATGATGAGAAAGAAGTTGTTCCAGAACGGTACCAGCAGCCAGGCCTGAGCCTGTCCGCCGAAAGCCGTCACTATAGCGTTCAGCAAGCCGATTTCAGTGATATTGACACCTTCGCCCTTGTAGGCGTATATGAATTTCCATATAACGCCGGCACCGACGAAGGAAATGGCCATCGGCATGAAGATGAGGGATTTGATGAGCTTCTCTCTTTTACTCTTGTCGGCCAGAACGGCGATGATTATACCGAGGACGACACAGGAGAGAGTTCCGAAGACCATCCACAACAGGTTGTTCCTGAAACTTTCGAGCATGATGGGGTCGGTAAATGCAAAGGCGTAATTGTCCAGGAAAACGAACCTGGACCCTGTGGCATCCATGAAACTCAGTCTGAACGATCTCAGCGTCGGCAGGACAAGAGCCCAGAACAGGATGATAATTGCCGGCCCTGCGAACACAATCGCCACTGCGACCGAACGGATCCGTCGGGGCAATGACTGGGCTACCGAATTCAGGACGAAGTAGAGTAGAGCCACTGAACCCAGGCCCCAGACTACCGCGAAGAGGGTCATGAGTACCTTGGTGTCCTGCATGTTCTGTAATAAGACGAATCCGCCGATGAGAACTACCG
>DAOVYP010000485.1 GCA_030635565.1 Spirochaeta sp.
GCAGCCGGACCAGCTGAACCGCCAGCAGGAGAGCTGCACCACCGCCGGCAAAAAGCCCGCAAACTGCACCGAACAGCCTGGAAAGGGTGTTTCTGGAAGCATCCCTGATAATCGGCCCCAGCAGTACCCCGCCGACGAGAAGAGCCATGAGAAGGAACAAGGTAAGAAAGCTCGGAATAAAGGCCGCCAGATATGCGTTACCGGTCTGGCCTTCCAGAATGAGTACGGCTACTGCCGGTGCATCGGGGTAATTCTCCGATCCGACTCCGGTGAGGTCGAGAATGAGATTCTCCAGGGGAACGGTGAGAAGCATGACGGAAAGTAAAGCCGCCAGAAAAGTCACGAACAGAAAGAGCGCCGGCCGGACCCCCCGGATGATTCCGTATATAGTTCCGGCGGCCGCAAGTAAAAGTATGAAAGCATCGGTCATGGTCATGTAGCATACTCCATCAACACGGCGGCGATCCGGTCCGCGGCTTCCTTTGCCGGATAAGCCGAAGCCGCATCACCCATAATCCTTCGCCGTCGGGGATCCGAGATCAGTTCCTCAACAAGATTTCCCAACTTTTCGGCATCGGCTCCTTTCTCCAGTGTAACCGACATTCCCGTTTCGTCGGCCATTGAAGCGTTCAGCAGCTGATCCCCCCGGGTCGCATCCCTGAGAGGGATGAAAATGGCCGGGGTCCCCGTTGCCGCAAGTTCCCAGACCGATCCGGCACCGGAACGGGAAACCGCCAGATCGGCGGCGGCCAGAAGATGCGGGAGTTCCTCCAGAAAAAACGGACGACTTGTATATCCATCAGAATCAGGTCTTGAGGGATTACCGGGGCCGGTCTGATGCACAACTGCGGCGATGCTGAGAATATTATCCAGGCATCCTGTGACAAGGTTATTCACCTCACGGGCGCCCTGAGAACCGCCGAGGACGAGAATCAGCGGGCGTTTGTCGTTCGGGTCCAGTCCGGCAAGGCGCCTGCCTTCGGCGGGATTTCCGTTGATAATTGCATCCCGTACCGGATTCCCGACAATAACGGCCCCTTTTCGCTTGGATGGTGAAAGATAAGTCATTGATTTTTCATAGGACAGCAGCGCCCTGGCACCCAGTTTGAGATTCAGCCTGGTGGCCAAACCCGGATCCACATCCGATTCATGAGTCAGAGAGGGAATTTTCAGGAGACGGGCCGCAGCCACCGGCGGGACAGTCACAAACCCGCCTTTGGATATCACAGCCATTGGTTTTTCCCGGCGCAGAACCCGCAGGGAAGCAAAAAAACCGGCGGCGATACGGAAGAGGTCAGTTAAATTCCTGAAGGAGAAATAACGGCGGAGCTTGCCGGAAGGAACCCCGAAATACCGTATACCGGCCAGTTCCACCAGAGACTTCTCCATTCCGTTTGAGGACCCGATCCAGAAGACGTCAATACCTGCCTTTCGGACACGTTCCATTACGGGGAATGCCGGAAAAACATGGCCCGCGGTTCCTCCACCGGTGAATGCGATTGTCTTGCTGCTTATACTCATGACGCATCAACAGATTATCCGAAGGGACGCAGCTGGAAAACCCCGGGACAGGCCGTGGGTTATGGTGTCCGGGGAATCAGGGGAAAAGCCTCTCAACAGCCGCAGTCGGGTCGGTAAATCCGTATTCGATAACCCGCCCGGCCGAATCCAGCAGGATGAAATCCGGCGTATGGGAGATTTGCCATGCGGCGGTGGTCGGTTTTTTGAATGGCCGGCCGCTTTCCATGAACTGGGGCCAGGTGATGCCGAAACGGTTACAGAGGCTGAGAACCTGTTCGGGACGTTCGTCCTGAGGTATGCCGATTATCTCCAGTCCATCCGGCTTCCATTCGGTATAGAGTGCATTGAGTTCGGGTATTTCCCTCAGGCAGGGTCCGCAGTTGATGGACCAGAAAACCACCAGAGTGGCTGCGCGGTTATCTTCAGAGGCAATTGTTCTGATTTCACGGCCGCTCAGGAGATCGTTGAAGGTGAGATTGAAGCTTCGGTCGATGAAATCGCTGGCGTTGGATGTATCGGGTGTCTCGGTTTCAGCTTCGGTTTCGGCTGTGAGATTAGCGGAAATGATGAGTGAGAGAAGAATGATATATAAAAACCGGCGTATCACAGGTTCTTCTCCTACACATAGGTGACCGGATCAATACAGGCTATCGATCGGCATTTCAACACCTATCCCAGGACAAGAACCGCACAGCCCACCCATAATCTGGCTCCCGGGACGACTGCAAGATAGAGACCGCTTACAATCGTGGAAAACAGAGGTGTCAGATAGGAAGCGGCGGCAACCATTACGATATTGCCCTTTCTCATGGC
>DAOVYP010000016.1 GCA_030635565.1 Spirochaeta sp.
CGCCGCATAGGCCATATGTCCGGAAGAAGCCCAGATGAGCCGGACAGGTATCGCCCGGGGACCGAAGATCAGGAGGTAATTGACATTTTCCCAGAGACTGAATCCCAGGGCTACCATCATCGCGACGATGATACCGTCCCGGGGTTCCTTCACCCGGCCGAAACCCTTTGCCATTATCCAGAACACGATGAATTTGGCCCATTCCTCCGAAGGCCCGTTAATAAGGAGATAAAACCAGAAATCATCCGCGGCGGCATATGGGGAATAGAAACCGCCTCCGGTGATGAAAAATCCCATGAAATAAAAGATCAGCGCCAGATAAGACGACCCGATACCCGCCAGAATATAGAGGTACCAGCGGTGGCCCTTGTACTTCCATAAAGGATCCGCTCTGGTAACGATTTTCAGCCACAGCCAGGCACCCCCGGCGGAAATCATCAGCGAGATAAGCCAGAAAATACGGTAAATTCCGACAGACACGGGTTCCTCCAGGATCAGTGTACTTCTTTTTACAATTATCTTTTTGCAATAATCGTGCCCGCCGTCTTTCCTGCCCCGGGATACATTCACGACGTAAAAAATGAGGCAGGCCGGGTAACTCCCGTTACATAACCTGCCCCGATCCGGAACCATGGTAATCAGTGCCGTAGCCCTGATTGAGTGTTCCCTGGCGGCTTCATGAATAAACTTATGCAAAATTTTGAATATTCCACAATGCAAACGTTCAATTCAGCACACTGAAGTATTAGAATTAGATCTTTATTTTCTTGGAGGAAACTATGAAGACACGAATCAATCGTTTCGTCGCGGCCTTACTGCTGTTGGCCGTCCTCCCCTTTGCTCTCATGGCGAACGGGGTTGTCGAGGGTCCGATAAACGGATCAGGTGAACTGGTGGTGCTGCACACCAACGACTTTCACGGGCACCCGCTGAAGTTCTTCAATTATCCGTCACCGGATCTCGGGGGGCTGCCGGCTATCGCCACCATCACCCGGGACATCAGGGACGAGTACGACAATGTTCTCATCCTGGATGCCGGCGACATGAATACCGGCCGGCCGGAATCCAATTTTTACGAATCGGCACCGGACATCATCGGTTACAACTACATCGGATATGATGCCATGACACTGGGCAACCATGAATTCGATAAACCCCTAGCCACCCTGGAAGCCCAGATGCAGATGGCCAACTTCCCCTTTCTGTCCGCCAACGTCCGCTACGCCGACGGCTCTCTGGTAGCTGAAGCTCCATACATAATCAAGACTTTTAACGGTTTCCGGGTGGGAATATTCGGCCTCACGACATCCGAAACCCCCATGGTTACCACACCCACCATCACCGGCAATCTGATTTTCGAGGATGAAGTCATCGTAGCCCGGCGCATGGTGGCTGAACTCGAATCCAAAGTGGACATCATCATCGCCCTGGTTCATATGGGACTCTACGACGACAATACTTATGGATCCCGCAGATTGGCCGCCAATGTCGACGGCATCGACCTTATCGTCGACGGCCACAGTCACTCGAAACTCGACGCAGCGGCCTGGGAAAACGGCACACCCATCGTTCAGGCCTGGAACTGGGGCCTGCAGGTAGGCAAGGCAATCCTGACCATCACCGACGGCGAAGTCACCGATTTTGTCTGGGAACCCATCCCCGTGAATCTGAAGAACCGTACGAAAGACGCCGACGGCAACAGCATCTACATCTATATCGATAAGGAAATCCCGGAAGATGCCTATCTTCTGGCAGCCCTCACCCCCTACTACGATCAGGTGGAAGCCAAACTCTCTG
Organism: Spirochaeta sp.; assembly: GCA_030635565.1. Taxonomy (GTDB): domain Bacteria; phylum Spirochaetota; class Spirochaetia; order DSM-2461; family DSM-2461; genus UBA2779. Next base: position 1,798 of record DAOVYP010000016.1, read on the forward strand.
AAGTTATCGGTGTCGCCGATGGTTTCTTCAATAATGAGAATATCAGGAAGGAGGAAGCTCCCCTGGGCAATATTGTGTCGGATGCCATGCTCTGGACCACTAAAGGCCAGGGATCCGATTTTGCCATCCAGAACGGCGGCGGAATCCGGGCCGCGATCCCTGAGGGTCCCATCGACAAGAAACTCATTTACGAAGTACTGCCGTTTGACAATTCGGTGATGACCGTGGAAATGACCGGTGCCGAAGTCCAGGCCATGTTCGACTTCATCGCCACCATCCCCAGGGGCAAGGGCGGCTTTCCCCAGGTATCAAAGGGAGTCTCATTCACCGTTGATTTCGGCGCCGCTGAATGCCGCAACATCATCATCAACGGCCGACCCATCGAAGCGAACCGAACCTACAAGGTGGCCACCAACTCCTTCATGGCCGCCGGCGGTGACGGTTACGGCATGATGACAGGAGGATATCATTACGACACCTCCGCATTTCAGCGGGACGTGGTAATCGACTACATCAAGTACCTGGGCGGAACGATTACCCCTGAAACTGAAGGACGCATTACCGTCATCGAGTAGGACTCATACCCCGCGACCTGCACCCTGTGCAAAGCCGCGGGGTATGAAAAATATACAGCCCTCAGATAAACCAACTGCCATCAATTAGTGATTGCAATCGCTCGCATATAATGGTAGCGTAAATCGGGGGTGGATTAAATGCACACAATCAATATCCGGGGTATTGGGGATTCTCTTTACGATAAAATAAAATCAGAATCCCAAAGCAGGGGACTCAGCATTAACAGATTTCTTGTCGGCACTCTTTCCGGACTTTTTAACAGAAAGGAAAAACTGGAATATCACGATATGGATGATCTCTTCGGGACATGGACCGACAAAGAGTACAAGCAGATAGGAGAAGCGGAATCCGATTCCAGAATTATTGATGAAGAACTCTGGAAATAGATTTTGAAAAAAATATTTATTGATACGAATATTTACAGCAATGCCATGAAGGGGGAAGTAGCCTCTATAGAGATTTTCAGGCAGTATGAAACCCTGCTAATTTCACCTGTTGTAACAGGTGAACTGCTGAATGGATTCAGAAGAGGAAAGCTGGAAAATAAAAACAGGCTTCAGCTCAAAGATTTTCTATCCAGAGACAGGGTGGAATCAGTCTCTATTTCAATCGAAACCTCTGAATTTTACAGTTTTATTTTGAATGAACTAAAAAAACAGGGAACCCCCATTCCAGTTAACGATATTTGGATTGCGTCTTCAGTTTTTGAGCATGGAGCCTGTCTTGCAACAATGGATAGTCATTTTGATAAAATCAAAGGACTTATGGTCATTCATCCTTAACGTTGCCCCACCACAAAAACAGTGGACGCGCCAGAGGTCCGTTTATGCCCCCCCGAACTAGACAATTTCCAGTGCCACCTCAATCATCTGGTTGAATGTGGTCTGACGTTCCTCGGCACTGCATGCCTCATGAGTCACGATACTGTCACTGACGGTGAGCAGGGAAAGAGCCTTCGTCTTGAACTTCGCCGCCAGGGTGTAGAGGGCGGCAGTTTCCATCTCGGCGGTGAGAACACCGTACTCGGCCCACAATTTCCATCCCTCGGGGTCGTCATTGTAGAACGTGTCTGATGTCAGAACGTTTCCCACCTTAACGGAAATGCCCAGACCGGCCGCTTTCTCCCAGGCCCGGCGCAGAAGATCGAAGTCCGCTGTGGGGGCAAAGTCCATGCCGCCGAAACGCAGTTTGTTCACCGACGAATCGGTGGAGGCGCTCATGGCGATGACGACATCCCTGAGCTTCACATCCTCCTGCATGGAGCCGCAGGTTCCTATCCTGATAAGGTTTTTCACACCGTAAAAATTCATCAGTTCATGGACGTAGATGGAGATGGACGGGATGCCCATTCCGGTCCCCTGAATCGAAACCTTCTTGCCTTTGTAAGTCCCGGTGAATCCCAGTATTCCCCTCACTTCGTTGTAACAGACTGCATCCTCCAGGAATGTCTCGGCGATGAATTTCGCCCGGAGCGGATCTCCCGGAAGAAGAACGGATTCCGCGATCTCACCTTTCTTCGCTCCCAAATGCGGTGTACTCATGTCTATACCTCTTTCATTGCCGGATTACCGGCTTTAAATTATGTTGGTTGTATGGCTGTTCACAACTGGTTTGAAATATCCGGCATCACCGATAAACAAGCGGCGGATCTTATGAAAACGGGAGTTGATCTCTGGGACCGGGCCGAGCCCGGCTTCCGTGAAACCGCCACCCATGAATACCTGGCCGGGAAGTTCGCCAATCTCGGTTTCAGCGTCGAACCTTTCGACGGCATCCCGGGATTCATCGCCACTGTTCCCGATTCCGACCCCGGCATTGCCGTCATCGCCGATATGGATGCCCTCCCCAATCCGGGGGATGAAAACGGGGCCTACATCCATTCCTGCGGCCATCACATGCAGACCGCCGATATTTACGGTTCCGCCCGTCTTCTTCACGATATCAAATCCCCGGCTCTGGATTCCCTGGCTTTCATCGCCGTCCCTGCCGAGGAGTACATCGATCTGGAGGACCGGGAAGAGCTCCGGGTGAAGGGGCGGATTAAACATCTCAGCGGGAAGCAGGAGCTTCTGGAACGGGGGGTTTTCAAACGTTTTGAAAAGGTGGTCTCCACCCATGCCGCGGGATTCGGTGAACCCGAATTTATCAGCAGTGTCCTGGGAATGGGGGGATTCGAGGTGCTGCGCTTCCGCTTCACCGGCAAGGCCGCCCATGCCGGTGCGCAGCCCCATAAAGGCATCAACGCCCAGAATGCCGCATCCCTCTTCCTCCAGGCATGCGCCTTCCTCAGGGAAAGCTTTAACGAATCCGACCATATCCGCATTCATCCGCTGCTCACTCTCCCTCGGGGTCAATCCGTGAATATCATACCCGACACGGCCTTCGTGGAAACCTACGTCCGGGCGGCCGGCCAGGCGGCCATCAACGCCACCACAGAAAAGCTCAAAGCGGCAGCCCTCGGCTGCGCCCGGTCCATCGGAGCTGAAGCCGACATCGAAACCATCCCCGGTTACGCCCCCTTCATCGCCGACCGGGACATGCACTCACAACTTTGCGAGGTGACAGAAGAGCTCGGCATCACCTTCATCGAGGAGGAGTACTCAGCCGCATCCTCGGATATGGGGGATGTGTCCCAGGCACTGCCCTCCATCATGCTGGGACTGCCCGGCGTGAACGGTCTCTTCCACAATCCCGGGTTCCGGGTCACCGATGAAAAGGCCGCCTATCTCCTGCCTTCGGTTGTCCTGGCCCGCTACCTGGAGAAGCTTGTCGGCGCGGCCGACTGATTCCCATCATGGACTGAAGAAGGCAGCAGCAAAAAACCGTTCTTTCGAAGCTCCCAGTGTGGTGTTCTACTAATTCACACTCATGAGCTGCATCAGGAAAGATTGTCCGTGAGCATGGAGAAAAGATACCCGAAGTTCGTCGGAACGGATTAAGGGTCGTACCGCAAGGCGGAGCCCGAGGATCGATCCCGACAAGCCTGAAAGGCGAGTACCGCTAGAACGAGGGTGGCTTATTCGCAATGCTCCCGGACAATCCCGCTAACAGAATGTGATACCCATTTATCCGAAGATATTAGCGGGACACCAAGCTAAAACACCAGCTTCGTCGATCCTTTCCCCTTAGCCAGTATGCCTCCGGCACGTTCCTTCGCTTCCCGGACTATGCTCTTCGTATCAAGTTTCAGTCTGCCGTCCTCTTTGACAAAATCACCGGCAATGAGAACATGCTCGGCATTCCTTGCGTCACCGGAATAGATCAGGGCCGCCAGAGGATTGTAGGCCGGAGCGGTATGGGGCAGGTCAAGATTCCAGACCACAAGGTCCGCCGGGTCGCCCGGTATGAGGCGGCCGGTGCCGAAGGGCAGTGCGTCGTGGCCCCGCATCAGCATCCGCCAGACTGTTCTCAGGGAGAAGGCCTCGGCATTACCCTGCCGGCTTTTCCCTGCGAGAGCCAGGAGCCGGGCCTGTTCCAGGGGATTCAGGCAGTTGGAACTGGCCGCCCCGTCTGTACCGATGCAGAGGGGCAAATCTCCCGGATCATCCAGGATAGGTCCCGGCGGATAACCCAGTTTCATGTAAGTCATCATGCAGACGGCGATCCAGTTATTCTCTTTCAGTAAAACCCGTTCCTCCGGGAGTATCCAGTAGGCATGCCCGATTATGAGAGGATTATCCATCAGTCCGGCCCGGCTCACCACCTCCATCGGCGTCATGCCGTAGAGTTCCCGGCTGGCCTCAATCTGGGCCAGGTCGTCCTCAACATGGAGATGCGCACCGACACCCAGGGATCGGGCCGATTCGGCGCACATTGCCAGCTGATCGGGGCTGCAGGTGTAGGGGGAATGGGGCCCCAGCCGCAGGGAGAGCCGGCCCTGCTCACCGTTGCGGTTCCGGATGAGTTCTTCCGCGGCGGCCAGCTGATCATTAAAATCTCCGGCCATCCCGAAGAGAGTCGGGGCGATATCCGCCCTTATTCCGGTTTCCAGAGCCACATCACAGATGCGGCCGGCCTCGAAATAATGGTCGGCGAAGGCGGTAACACCATAGTCCAGCATCTCCGCAACCGCCAGCCGGGCACCGGCCTCCACGTCATCACCATCCATGTTGCTCTCAAAGGGCCAGATTTCCCGGTTGAACCAATCCTCCAGGGTGACATCTTCGGCGATGCCCTTGAAGATGTTCATCGGGGAATGGGCATGGAGATTCACCAGTCCCGGGGAAATGAAGTGGCCCCGGCAGTCGATAACCCGGTCGCCGGGAGACCAGCCGAGTCGGGAAACACTCTCAAGTTTCGGGGCAGCTTCACCGCTGCCGTCCCCGGGAAGAATCTCCGCTATCAACCCGTCTTTGATAATAATGGTTGAAGGGCCGCTGATGGCGCCCTCCCGGTCAATCAGTTTGGCGCCGGTGAGAACAATTCGCCCTGCCGTCGACCCGGCCGGTTTGTCACTCATAGCGATCACTCATATGAGGTGAGCAGATCGGACATCATGGCGATGAAACCTTCCCTGTCCAGATCAATTGCGACCCGGGTGTTGGGCTTTTTCCCGGAAACACCGAAGGTATCAACCACGGTTTTGCCCCGGGTCAGTTCACCTTGAGTTTCAACGGCAACGAAATACTCGCCGAATACGGCAAGGGATTCATCGATAGCGCAGGCCATGGCGAAGGGATCGTGAAGAGCCAGTCCGGAAAAACCGATACTCTCGTAGAAATCGGCATAGGTGCCTAGCATGTCGCAGCAGAGTACCGGGATAGCTTTCCCGGTGGCCCGGAGATCCGCCATTTCCTCTTTGGTGATGAGGGCCCGGTTGGTGACGTCCAGGCCGTACATATCGATGGGAATACCCGACTGAAAAACGGCGGCGGCTGCGTGGGGATCGGCATAGATATTAAACTCCGCCGCCGGGGTGACGTTTCCGAAACCGGCGGCGCCGCCCATCATGATGATGCGCCTTATCTTCTTCGCCAGACCCGAATGCATCGCCAGGACGGCGGCGATGTTGGTGAGGGGGCCTATGGCGACCAGATCCAGTTCGCCGGGATGAGCATCGGCCATTTCCCGGATAAACACCGTGGCCGGGCGGGGATCTTCTTCGAAGGCCGGTACCTGGAGCGTCACATCCCCCACCCCGTTTTCACCATGAACACGAGCCCCATCTTTCCGGGTTGAAAGGAAAGGTCCCGTCGCTCCCCGGCATACCGGAATCTGCTTACCGGTCATGCTCACAAGGGAGAGGGCGTTCCGGGTGACATGATCGATATTCACATTACCGGCGACGGTGGTGATACCCAGAACATCCAGTTTGTCGGAGGCCAGAGCCATAAAGATGGCCAGGGCGTCGTCGATGCCCGGATCGCAGTCAATGATGATTTTCCGCTTCGCTGAACTTGCGGGATCCGCGGCAGGGTCCAGCCCCCGGGCATTTGCTGCAGTCATACTTTACTCCCTAATCCAGCGCTCTGAGGGCGTCGGTCAGCAGGGCCACGAATGCCTCACGGTCCACATCGAACAGGACATCGACATCAGCCTCGGCGAAACTCACAATCGTGGCACCGGTGGTATGCATACCGCCGCATTCCACGTCCACCCGGGCCTTGCGGGCCGTGAAGATTTCAGGTGCTACCAGCCAGGCGACGGCACAGGGATCATGCAGAGGGCTGCCGCCGAAACCGGCGAAATACTCTTCGTGGAATTTCTTGAAGAAGTCCAGCAGCTCGGCCACCATCACAGCGGTTCGCTTCCCGATGGAACGGAATGTTTCGATGTCCTCTGTGGTAATCAGCGCTTTATGGGTGACGTCCAGACCGCTCATGGTGATGGGCAGCCCCGAAGAAAACACCACCCGGGCGGCTTCAGGATCCACCAGGATGTTGAACTCCGCCGCGGGAGTCCAGTTGCCGCCGACGGCGCTGCCGCCCATCAGGCTGATCCGCCGTATCTTCGATTTAAGATCCGGCCTGGTGAGGAGCAGAAGCCCCAGATTCGTCAGAGCACCGGTGGGCACCATGGTGACCGGCTCGTCACTCTCCTCCAGTATCTTCACCATCAGTTCAAAAGCAGACAGCTCGGATTCAGGCCATGCCGGATCGGGCAGCGCCGGTCCGTCCAGACCGCTCTCCCCATGTACCTCCGCCGCCGTAATCAGTTCCCGAAACAGGGGCTTGGACGCCCCCCGGGCCACCGGTACGTCATTTCCCAGGAAAGTCATAATCTTCCGGGCGTTCAGGGTGGTCTTTTCGATGGTCTGGTTACCGGCGCTGGTACAGACCCCCCGGATATCGATTTCGGGACGGGCCTGGGCCAGTACCAGAGCAATGGCGTCATCATGCCCCGGATCGCAGTCCATGATGACGGGGAAACCCATCAGGCATTTCCCCCCTCGGCGGCCTTTTCCTGGATACGCCGGATTTTCTCGGTTTTACGTATGGTGTAGATAACCAGACCCACCACGGTGGCCACGTAAGGAAGCATGCTGACGAATTCATAGGGAATCTTCAGCAGCTGCAGAGAGTTGGCCAGGGCATCGAAGAAACCGAAGAGCAGCGAGGTGAGCATACAGCCGATGGGGGTTGCACCTCCCATAGCCTCGGCGGCCAGGGCGATAAATCCCCGTCCGGCCACCATGTCCCGGCTGAACCAGGACACATAACCCATGGACATGTAGGCTCCGCCGAAACCGGCCAGGATGCCGCTGATCGTCAGGGCGATGTACCGGGTCTTAACAACACTGATTCCCACCGAATCAGCGGCATGTTCATTCTCCCCCACCGCCCGGATTCTCAGGCCCAGAGGGGTCTTGTAGAGGAAGAACCAGATGAAGAGCACAGAGAGGAAGGCCAGATAGGTAAGCACGTTGTGTCCAGAAAAAATGGGACCGATCCCGGGAATATTCTGTAATAACGGAATATTGATTTTGGGGAGGACCTTGGAAGCCAGTGAAGAGGAGATACCCTTGTCACCCGCCACCAGATACAGGATGAAAACGGTTCCGCCTATGGCAATGAGGTTGATGGCCACCGCCGCCAGAATGACGTTGGTTTTAAGGTTCAGAGAGAAATATCCCAGACTCAGGCCCACCAGCCCTCCGAAGAGAACTGCCATGAAAAGCCCGAAAAAAGCACTCCCGGTGATGGCCGAGAAAATGACGCCGGTTAAGGCGGAGATGAGCATGATTCCTTCCAGAGCGATATTAATAACACCGGCCTTGTCGGAAATGAGAGCTCCCAGTGCCGCGAAAAGAATGGGAGTGGACACCCGGAGCACCGAATATCCGAAATGGGAACTGAAGATGATGTCGAAAAACGCACTCATGACATCGCCTCCTTCACAACCATCTTGTGGCGTTGTTTGGAGAGGAAACTTGTAGCGGCGATAAGGATGATGATAATCCCCTGAATGATGGCCACGAACTCATTGGGCATATCGGTTGACCGGGACATGATATCCGCACCGATTCTCATGTAAGCCAGGAAGAACGCGGCAACAGGTACATAGACGGGATTGTTTCGGGCCAATATGGCCACGATAACCCCGGTCCAGCCGTAACCCGGTAAATACTGCCATTCGAACCGGCGATACATGCCTAAAAGTTCGATAGAGCCCCCCATACCGGCGATGAACCCCCCGATAACCTGACTGAGAATGATGGCACGATCGGTGTTGATACCGGAATATCGGGCAAAGCGGATATTCGTACCGATTACCCTGATGCGGTAACCCCAGCGGGTTCTGAAGAGAAAAATCGCCGTGATAACAACCATTACCGCAGCGATAAGAATGCCGAAATGAACTCGTGTCTTCGGAATAATCTTGATGAGTTTGGAAGTCTCAACGAAGCGATGGGACACCATGGCTCCCGCGTTCACATCCCTCAGGAAATAGTTGATAAGGTAGAGACCGAAGAAGTAGGCGATGTAATTGAACATCAGGGAGGAGACGAGCTCTGAAGAACCCCATTTCACTTTCAGCAATCCCGGTATCCCGCAGAATATCGAACCGATGAGCCCCCCCCAGAGGATGGCGACTGTCGGGTGGATTACCGGAGGCAAGTTCCAGTTCACCGCGATAAAGGCGGCTCCGATGGCACCGAAGAAAAAGGCACCCTCGGCACCGAGGTTGAACTGGGATGCGGAGAACATCACACTGACGGCCAACCCGGTGAAAAGCAGAGGAACCATCATCTCCAGAACGTTTCCGATATGTCTCAGACTGTCCAGGGGACCGATAAGGAAGAGCTTCATGGCCTCTCCCGGCTCCTCGCTGACCAGAAGGATAATCACCATTGCAATCAGCAGGGAAATGAGGATAACCAGTCCGGTCCGATAAACTTCAAATAGTCGTTGTGATTTAGTCATGGCAGACCCTCCGGATTTCCTCGGGACCCTGAGATTCAAGCCCCAGCATATAAAGACCCAGTGCCTCTTCGGAGATGCTCGACGCATCCTCGATGTAGGCCGTTATTTTTCCGCCGTACATCACGATAAGGCTGTCCGAGAGCTCCATCACCTCATTCAGATCGGCAGAAACCAGGAGCACCGCGCATCCTTCGTCCCTCAAAGTCACCAGGCGTTTCCGGATGAATTCTGTTGCCCCTACATCGATACCCCGGGTGGGTTGATCGGAGATGATGAGCTTTGGATTGCTGGAGAATTCCCGGGCTACCACCACTTTCTGGATATTTCCCCCTGAAAGTCTTCTCACCTCCTGTTGAGGCGATGAGCATAGGATGCGGTATTCCTCCACCAGCTTATTGGAGACTTCATTGATGGCATTAATGTCCATCAAAAAATAATTTTTGTTATATTCCGGATGATCGTGTGTGTAGGACAGAAGGTTCATCTCGATACTCAAATCCGCGGCACAGCCATAGGTCATGCGGTCTTCAGGAATGTGAGAGGTACCCAGATCCCGGATACCCCGGATGCTGAGCTTTTTGATATCCTTCCCGCCTATGCTGATGTCCCCGGAGGCATATAAACCCAGACCGGTGAGAGCTTCCACCAGCTCCCGCTGACCGTTTCCCTCCACACCGGCTATCCCCAGTATCTCGCCCTGACGGACTGTGAAGGAAATATCATCCACCGCCTTTTTGCGGAATCGGTTCACAACCATCAGATCCTGGACTTTCAGAACCGGTTTCTTCGGTTTTGCAACACTTTTTTCCACTCGAAGAATCACATCCCGACCCACCATAAGACGGGAGATATCCTGCTCGGTAACGTCGGCCACAGCAAAGACACCCTGGCTCTTCCCGGCACGCATAACGGTAACCCGGTCGCAGAGGGCTTTGATTTCGTTCAGCTTATGGGAAATGAAAATGATGGTGTTCCCCTGATCCTTGAGAAGCTTGAGCTCATCGAAGAGCTCATCGGTCTCCTGGGGAGTCAGTACCGCCGTAGGCTCGTCCAGGATGAGAATCCGGGCTCCGCGATGCAGGGCTTTGAGAATTTCCACCTTCTGTTTGGTACCCACCGGCAGGTCGCGTATGGCTGAGCGGGGATCCACCTTCAGGTTGAATTTTTTCGAGAGCGCCTCAGTGGTACGAATCGCTTCAGGGAGATCCAGGGATACGCCTTTCCGGGGCTCAACACCCAATACCAGGTTCTCAGCCACCGACAAAGAGGGGACCAGCATGAAATGCTGATGGACCATGCCGATGCCGTGGGCGATGGCGGCATTGGGATTGGCGATGGTGATTTCCTTTCCCTCCAGAAGAATCTTTCCCTCCTCGGGATGATTCAAACCGAACAGGATCTGCATCAGGGTGGTTTTTCCGGCTCCGTTCTCCCCCACCAGTCCATGGATCTCACCTGCGGCGATGGAAAAGTTCACACCCTTGTTGGCCATTATCCCGTTGGGATAAATCTTGGTGATATTCTCCATCCTCAGGATTGCATCAGGTTCATCTGTCATGCGCTACTCCCGGATTTTATTTATTTTGAAAAGAGCCCCGGCTGTAAGGCCGGGGCTTGAAACTGTGGATATAAACCTTACGGTTTAACGGAGTTTCTCAAATTATTCATGGCATCGGAATCCATACCGAAAGCTGAACTGACGGTGATTTCACCGTTACGTATCTTCTTCTCAGCTTCATCCACGATGGCCTTGATTTCGGCTGGCACCAGTTCTTCGTAGATATCGTTCTTGGCCAGGCCAACGCCCTGTTCGGCAAAACCCAGAACTTCGGCTTCACCATAGGGAGCCTTTCCTTCCATGTGCAACTTCACGGCCCTGAGCAGGGACTGGTCGACGCGTTTGAGAACGCTGGTGGTTATTAACGCGGCCTTGGCGGGATCAGTCTCGACAAAAATGGCCGCCTGGTCCGAGTCGACACCGATGGCATAGCGGTCCATATCCTTGGCGGCATCCAGCTGACCGAGTCCGGCCTGACCGGCAACGTTATATCCGATATCGACACCCATATTATACTGAGCCAGAGCCATTTCCTTGCCCTTGGCCGAGTCGCTGAAAGAACCGATATAGGAAATGGCCACCTTGGTGCCCGGATCGACGTACTGGGCACCTTCGATGTATCCCACCAGGAAGTCATTGATGACGGGAATATCCATACCACCGAGAAATCCGATCACCTTATCGCCGTTGGCCAGGGGCATATCGGACTTGGTAATCGCGGCAGCCATGGCACCGGCAACAAAAGAAGCCTCGTTCTGGCTGTAGAGGATGGAATACACATTCTCCAGACCCAGGGAATAATCCACGGCGGTATCATAAATGAAGAATCTCTTTTCAGGATAATCAGCGGCCACCTCCTGCAGCATCTCGGTCATCTGCCAGGTTCCAACGATAATGATGTCCCAGTCTTCATCGGCGATATCCAGGAGGGTGGGCTCCCATTTGGTCTGTTCATAGGTCATCTCAATGGTTTTCACTTCCACCTTGTCACCGTATTCGGCCTTGATGAGGTCCATACCGGCGGCGGCGGAATCAAAGAAAGACTTGTCTCCCAATACACCATTAAGAAGGTTAACCACCTTCAGTACCGGTTCCGCTTCAACTGCGGGCTCGGCAACTTCTGCTTTCTTCTGACAACCGATAAGAACCGGCATCAGTACCAGAAGTACAAGTAACGAAACAACGATTAACTTTTTCATGTCAATGCTCCTTTTCTGTTGTCCAATCCGTACATATTAAGCCATAGATATTAAACAGGCAATTCGACTCATGGAGTTAAACTTTGTATTTTTACTGATCTCCTGTTGGAAAGAGGTTCAGGAAACACTGAGCTTCGGTATCAACCAGCCCTTTATCGGTTATTTTCACCCTGGGGATCACCGGCAGAGCCACTGCAGCGATGTGCATTACCGGGTTATCGGCCCGGATTCCCGCTTTACGCAATATCCCGTTCATCCGTTCCACTTCCGGGATGAGTTCCTCCGCCGGAAGCCGGGACATTAATCCCGCCACCGGCAATGCCAGTGACTCCAGTTCGTCCCCCCGGGCGAAAGCCGTACCTCCACCGATCCGTATGATTTCTTCAACGGCCCGGAGGGCATCAGCGGTGTTTGTATAAACCAGGGCCAGGTTGTGGGAATCATGGCAGACCGTTCCGGCGACGGCACCTTCAGGCAGATGGAAGTTGCTGATAAGACCCACGGAGAAATTCGGGTTGTTCTCGTGCCGGTTGAAAATCGCGATGAAATTCAGGTTGGGGCGGCCTTCCAGGGAAACAAAACCGCCTTTCACCCGAACTTTTTCCACAACAGGCTCGGTGAGAGCCGTCTGCCCGCTCAGGTGCCGTATCACCCGGATATCCACCTCGCCTTCTTCGACCGGCGCCCTGATGCGCAGCTTGTCTTCGGAGAAGTTTTCAAGATGAACCGTGTTCTCCGATTCGACATCCCTTTCAACATCTCTGATGGAAGAGTTAACCCGTAAAGTGGCGGCCGGCAGAACCCCGGTGAGAAGCTTCCCTGATGAGGCCACCAAGTCCCCTTCGAAGAATACTTCATGAACTTTAAAATCCTTCAGATTGTTCACAAGGTTGATATTCGCCGCATATCCCGGGGCGATGGCGCCCAGACGATTAAGACCGTAAGCCATGGACGTATTGATGGTAATGGCCCGGATTGCCTCGATCGGATCCAGACCTGCCGCAACCGCGGATCTGAGGCAGTCGTCCATGTGTCCCGAATGTCTGATTTCCGCCGGATGCCGGTCATCTGTGCATAATGTAAGATTTCTCGGGGACTTCAGGCCTTCCAGGCCGCCGACGATTGAGGCGATATCCCGGGTGAAGGAACTGTCCCGGGCGTCGACGGTCATTCCGGCACGAACGGCGGACAGGGCTTCCGTTCCGGTCATGAATTCATGGTTGGAATGAGGACCACCGCAGAGATATCCGGCCAGTTCCCGGGGGTTATCGCCGAAAAAGTGACCTTGAATGAAGACTTCCTCTTCGATGGCCAGGTCCAGTATTTCCGATATCCGTTCGGAACCGGATAGAACCCCCTTGTAATCCATCACCTCGGCAACACCCAGGACGCCGTCCATCTTCAGCATCAACGCCATCTCATCCCGGCCGAATACCGCACCCGAACTTTCCAGCTCCGGCACCGCCGGTACACAGGAGGGTGCCAGGGCGAACTGGTACATGGGGAGGTTTCGTCCGGCTTCCAGCATGTATGCCACTCCCCGGATTCCCATTACATTGGCGATTTCATGGGGATCGGTTACGACAGTTGTCGTTCCCCTTGGAATGACGAGTCCGGCGAAATTCCCCGGTGTGAGCATGCTGCTCTCGATATGAACATGGGAGTCGATGAACCCGGGAACCGCCAGGGCGCCTTTCCCATCGAAGACCGATACTGCTGCGGGAAAAGGTGACTCCCCGAGCTGCTCCCCCCGGTCGGTATCACCGACATCGTCGACGAATGCAACAAATCCTCCGCTTATCCCGATTTCCACCGGATATATCTCGCCGGAAAATACATTCACCAGGCGGATATTCTTTATCAGATTATCAAAAGGGCGGCGTCCCATGGCGGCATCCACGAGTTGACGCCGCTCCGCCGGGGTCGGCTTCTTCACAGTCACTTGGCTATCACCCGCTGGATTCGGCGGTCAGCCAGTCCATGAGATTGCACCAGAAGCGATTGTAATGCTTCCACTCCA
>DAOVYP010000267.1 GCA_030635565.1 Spirochaeta sp.
CCGGGAGTTTCTGGAAGGGGAGCTGCTTAAGGCCGTGGAACTGGACCTTGACGGTACCTTCGCCCAGTTTGCATCGCTGCTCAAAGGGGTCGGCCTGCTCCGTGACTGCAGCCCCAGGAGTCAGGACGCCCTGCTCTCCTTCGGTGAGCGCCTCTCCACCCGATTGATAGTGGCCCGCGGACGTCAACGCGGTATGAATGTGGAACTCCTCGATGCCAGGGAACTCATCCGGACCGATGAACATTTCACCGCCGCCCGACCTGACATGGATGAAACCTTCCGTCTCAGCTCCGGAAAGGTAAAACCGGAGCCCGGCCGGCTGCTCATCACCCAGGGCTTCATCGGCTCCAGCTCCGACGGTGTCACCACCACCCTGGGACGAGGGGGCAGTGATTATTCGGCCAGTATTCTGGGAGCGGCTTTGAATGCCGTGGAAATTCAGATCTGGACCGACGTGAACGGCATCATGACCAGCGATCCCAGGCTGATCCCCGAAGCCGCCACTATTCCTGAGATAACTTACGGAGAAGCGGGTGAACTGGCCTTCTTCGGTGCCAAAGTTGTGCACCCTGCAACAATTCAACCGGCGGTAGCCAAGGGGATTCCGGTCCTGGTTAAAAATACAGGCTCTCCGGAACAGGCCGGTACACGAATTGCTGCAGGAGCCGGTTCCCCCGGTCTGAAAGCCATTTCGGTGAAAAAGGGAATCACCGTCGTCAGCATCGCCTCATCGAGGATGCTGGAAGCCCACGGCTTCCTTCGACGCATATTCGCCATTTTCGATGCCGCAGAAACAGCTGTTGACCTGGTCACCACCAGCGAAGTATCGGTATCCGTCACCATAGAAAAAACCGAGGCCATGCCGGGCATTCTGGCAAAACTTGAAGCCCTCGGACAGATTGCAGTTGAAGGCAACCTGTCCATCATCTGCATGGTAGGGCGAGATCTCTGGAAGGATCCGTCTTTTCCCGCCAGAGCTTTTGCTGCGCTTGAAGATATTCCGATCCGGATGATATCCCTCGGAGCATCTGAGGTGAATCTTTCCCTCGTCGTCCCGGAAGACAAGTCCGATACCGCCCTCAAGAGCCTCCACAACAGATTTTTTGAATGAATTACTGGATAACCAACGAACCATTTGTCATATCTGCACTCATGATTTTTCTCGGTTACCTGCTGAAACGTATTGGAGTCTTCAAGGAGAGAGACGGGGAAATTCTGGCCAGGGTAGTCCTGAATATCACTCTTCCGGCCATCATTCTGCTGAACGTTCCTTCGGTTCCCTTGAACGGATCAAATATCCTGCTTCCCTTCATCGGATTGGGCTGTTCGGTTTTGATGGTGCTGTTGGGTCTGGTAATTTTCCGACGGCAAACTCCATTGGATCGGGGGCTTTCTATGACGGCCGCCCCGGGTTATAACATCGGCCTCTTTGCCATCCCTCTCGTCGCAGGACTCTACGGTTCCGCCGGTATCACCCGGTTTGCGTTGTTCGATCTCGGTAATGCCTTCGCCATATTCGGGCTGTCCTGGTTTCTGGCATGGCACTATTCTCCGCTGAGGGGAGATGAAAGTCTCGGGGTTCATGGGATAATCAGGATGTTTTTCGGATCGATTCCCTTTGTCACTTACATGTTGGCCATAGTGATGAATCTGACAGGTGTCCGGCCCGAAGGTATCGCTGTCCGGTTCCTTGAGGTTCCCGCCGCTATGAACCGCGGCATATCAATGTTGGTTCTTGGTGTACTTCTGCGATTCAGATTTTCGAAAAGTACCTGGAATGCCATCTTGCCGTCCCTGATACTCAGATATACATTCGGTATCACAATCGGCGGACTGATCCTGTTTCTTCTCCCGATTCCCGTTGAATACCGGATTACCATCGCAGGAGCAATGGTTTTACCGGTAGGACTGGCTGTTATTCCATTCGCGGTGAGATGGGGGTATGACAGGGACCGGGCCGCTGCCATACTCAACGTCGGCATACCGGTAAGTTTTGTGTTGTTCTGGATCGTCTGGGCGGCGGGTCGTTATCTTCCGATTCTTCAGCCGTAGGATTCCATAAAGGCCTGGAGAAGGGCCATTCCAAGGTAGAGAAGAATACTGAAGAGTGCAGCCGCACCTGAAAAAATAATACGATCCAGTTGCAAAGTGTTACGGAAAGGTAAGGTCACTGCATAAGCAACCGTTGAGAATATTCCCGCCAGAGCACCGAGGGCCAGGGTCCAGGATTCCACAGTGAAGAGAAATAGCAGCGTTTCATCAGTAAATCCCTGACTGTTGCCTACAATATAGAAAAAAAGCGTCAGCAGCGAGAGAGAGAACAACAGGAAGGTGAGTCTTCCGAAAAAACTCGGGAGCCATATTCGCCGCAAACGGAATGTGCCTTTCGCCATGTTTACAGCATAACGTCAATTTGTACCCGGGTCGATCAAACTGTACCGGTGCTTGCTCAGTGCCGATCCCCGGTACTATCATGTTGCAATGGCCGATAATCCAGCTTCCGTTGTCAGTGAGATGCTCACCCAAATGACACCGATACCCACTGATACCGTTCCTGAAACGGAAACTCCAGGCAAAATACGGGCCGTTCTCTTTGATATATACGGTACTCTGCTGATTTCCGGTACCGGTGACATCAGCCTGGCATCCCCCCTGCAAGGAATCTTCGGCATGAAAGAAATCCTTGTAAAATCAGGTTTTACAACTTCATTCGAGCGAATCGGAGATACAATTTCCGAATTACTGGAGAGTGGTATCCGGGAGCGCCATGATGAATTACACCGAGTGGATTATCCCGAGGTGGAAATCAGGGACATCTGGAAAAAGGTCCTTGCGACGCTCTGGATCGATGGGCTGCTTGATGACAATCCTTCCGGCAAACCCGTTGATCTGCTGGCGCTCAGATATGAACTTGCCGTCAATCCGGTTTGGCCCATGCCCGGTTTCCCGGAAATCGTCAGCCGGCTCCGAAAAGCAGGTTATCTCACAGGTATTGTTTCGAATGCCCAGTTCTACACAGCTCTCATCCTGGAAGCCATCACAGGCAAATCCCTTGAACAGCTCGGGTTCGGGAAGAATCTCTGCGCGTGGTCATATGAACTTTCCCGATCCAAGCCCTCTCCCGAAGTCTTCAGGGGGCCGCTGACACAGCTGTCGAACGATGGGATATTCCCTTCCGAAGTACTCTATGTCGGGAATGATATGCTGAACGATGTGACTGCCGCCTCGGATGCCGGCTGCAGAACAGCGCTGTTCGCCGGAGACCGCCGGTCCCTCAGACTCCGTGAAGGAGATGAACGGGTCGACGTTGAGCCCGATATGATCATTACCGAACTTTCGCAGCTTGATACACTGATTCCCCAAGGAGCTTTCCATGGCAAAACAAATTGAAAAGAAAATGAAAACCCGTAAAAAACGAAAGGGATTGCGGTTTTTCATCACCCTGCTGATCCTTATTGCCGCGGCAGGAACTGTTTTCTGGTTCGGTTGGGTTCAGTTCAGCCTGGAAGAAGGCGAATACGCAGTCGTCTATTCGAAATCGAATGGATATGAGTCGGAAGTTCTGAGAAACGGGGAGTTCGCCTGGCGCTGGCAGGCCCTGCTTCCCACAAATCTCACGCTTCACACCTTCAAACTTGAAACCCGCAGTGTAACAGTCGATCGAAGCGGCAAACTGCCTTCAGGAGATTTTTATGCCGCTATGGTCGGTGAGGATGTGAGTTTCGACTGGGGAATCGAGGTGAAAATCTTCTACCGCATGAATCCCGACAGCCTTCCGTCACTGGTTGCCGACGGTCTTGTCGCAGCTGAGCTTGATTCGTATTACAACGATTTCGAATCCAGACTCAGCAGTGAGATTTTACGCCTGATAGCCGCCGAGGTTGAATCCGATCCGGAAGAAACGATCGGAAACAGGCTTCCTCGACTGGAAATCGGGATAAAAGATAAAGCGGCAGCCATTGACGGCCGCATTATCATTGTTGATGCAGCAGTGAAGGACTTGTCTTATCCCGACCTGGTTTTATATGCCGAAGCCCGCAGACTGGTACTGGATCTGATGAACAAGAGGCAGGCCGTTATGACAGAGGTGGAAAATGCAGCCGTCCGGAGGGAAGGCATTCAGAGTGCCCGTCTCGAACTACTCGAAGAGTACGGCCGTGTATTCGATAAATATCCCATATTGCTGGATCTTTTCGCTCTGGAAGGTAATCCCGCTGTTTTCCTGCTGCC
>DAOVYP010000044.1 GCA_030635565.1 Spirochaeta sp.
ATCTCAAGACAAAACCCACTATCTGCAACAGGAGCATAAAGCGTACATGATGTCTGTGTCAGCACACACAGGCGGCCCGGAGCTGTAGTGATATTCCAGCAGTAGGAACCGAATGCGAATGACCGGATGTTCTGCGTCGGAAACCTGACCGACAGGGGAACTGAATCCCACCGGGCAATCAGCTTTCTGAAGGCTGACTGGTTCATCCCTGTCATGGGAAATCATGAGGTGATGAAACCCCATTCTACCGGTACAACCAGAACGGCGGTAGATAATGGATCCGGGATCAATCATCGGATTGAATAGATGAGTACATATCTTTAATTGAGAAGTTGCCTCTGGTAATCCAGGTCGGCTATTGTGGAATCCTTCATTCACTGGTACCGAAAGGTGGGGAACACTCACTGAGGTTTACCTGAAAGCCTCTTCAGACGCTACTCACCAAGCTTCTCTACTATCCGCTTATGTTCATCATCACTGAGCTTATAGAAAAACAGGGGGATCACCGTCAGAATGCTGCCCAGGGCCGGGATGAGGGTTAGCATCAGGTAGATTCCGTTCAAGGATCGGACCGACTGAGACAGGTTCGGCATATAACCGAAAGCTTCGAGGACAAGACCCACAAAGAATGCGGAAAGACCGAGTTAGAGCTTTCCGGTGAACGTGAGAGTGGAGAATATAATCCCCTCGCTCCGCTTACCGGTTTTCAATTCAGCGTACTCAACGGTGTCGGCCAGCATGGAGGTTCTTAAAACCAACGGGATTCCCAGCAGCAGACCGATCAGGAACGTGAGGGTGATAACCACCGGGATGCTGGCATACCCGACGAAGTATCCGATGATGAACAGCAGCGCCGAAATAAGCGACGACAAGATCAACAGACTCCGTGACGCGAAGCGTCGGGCCAGGGCCGGTGCGAAAGCACTGTCGATGACGGCACTGATGAGTACCGTGGACGCGAGAAGTAATAACAGAGGTTTGTTGGTACTGATGGCCCTGAGGTTTCCCTTCAGGCTCGGTTTCATCTCAGGAGAGATGGGAGCCCTCTCTTTGGTTCCACGGAAACTCTGCATCTCTCTTTGATTATCATACCGCGTTCACGGTTACTTGCAAGAAAGATCAGTGTGCTAGAATGATTTCATTATGATCGAAATCCAGGAAATCCCGCCCGAAAAAATCAATTTCTCATCACCGAATATCCGCAGTGTACTTGATGAAACAGGTCCATTGGCCGAGTCGATGGAAGCCCACGGTCAACTGGAACCCGGGATCGGCTGGTGGGAGAACGAACGATTCCGCATAGCCACCGGTCATCGGAGAGCCAATGCCTGTCGGCATCTGGGTATCCCATTCCTGGCCCGTATAATCGAGCCCTTGTCGGACCCGGTTCTGGTGGAATACCAGCTGGTGGAGAACATACAGGCTGAAGCACTGCTCCCGGAAGACCTGGAACGGGCTGTAGTCACCCTCATGGATGTCTACGGTAATCACCGGGAAGTTGGGGATCGGATCGGGAAATCTCCTCAATGGGTTTCCACAATTATCGGAGCACTGGCGGTCCGGGAATCCCTTGCCAATCATGATGGCGAGGAACCTTCAATGGCCACATCGACAGCCGCACGCTTCGGTCAGCTCAAAGATGATGAAAACCGAAAAGCGGCCTTCGATGAAGCAATCCGCCGGAATAAGGGCAGCGAAACTCTTCCACGGAACCTTGTAAAAAATGTCGTGGATGAGTTCAAGGTAAACGAAATCCGTGATGTTCAAGCCTATATCTGGAAGCTTCAGCAGGAACGAGTGAAGCTGGTGAGAAAAAGATCCGATATCGAGGCGGAAATCGACCGTATCGATGCGAAAATTGCCCGCTTGTCGGAACGGAATCACTGAGAGGATTCGGGATCGAGGTCACTTATTACCACCATTCTTTAATATGAGTATGGAAATCTGACGAAAATGACAGTGGAACAACCTAATGTATGGAAAATTCAGTCAGGGAGACTCCGAAATGGTAACCATAGTGGACAACAATACAATCAACGCCGCATTGGAACTTCGTGACAAAGTGGACCAGGCTCTGTCACTGGGAATACCCGCTGAAACCATCGGTGCGGCTCTCATGATCGAGAAAGGTCTGGATCCCGGCAAAGTGACCGGTCCGATCCCCCATTCACTTGATGCCTTACTCGTTACCGCCGGCCCGATATAAAGATCAGACCAGTTTTGGCCCCCAGGATACAACTTCCGCATCCTCGTCAAAGAGTTCTGTTCTGTTTCGCCCGTTTTTCTTTGCACGATGAAGTGCTTTGTCCGCCGCATCGATCAGGGATTCAGGATCCTCATCCCTGGAGGGTATCAGACCGGCACATCCGATACTGATAGTCACAACATTTGATATACGGGATGCCTGATGCTCAATACCTCCGGCTTCCACGGCTTCCCGGAGCTTTTCGGCCATGCGAAACAGGGTCACTTCATCCATATCCGAAACAATCACGGCAAACTCATCGCCGCCATACCGAGCCAGAGTATACTGACCAAGCCTGAGTAACTCGTCCCGGAGCAGGTCGCAGACCTTAACGAGACAGATATCACCCTGACGGTGACCGTAAAATTCGTTGTAATACATGAATTCATCGATATCGATGAGAATCATGCCGACGGAACGATCACTGAAGGCATTCACCCTCCAGTTTGAAGTGAGAAAATCATCCATCAGACGGTGATTACAGGTTTCGGTAAGGCTGTCGATGTAAGACAGGTTGAAAAGCTCAACGTTCTGCTTTTCCAGCTTCGATTTCTGGGTTGACAAATTGTCAATCTCGGTGAACGCACTGGAAAAGATATAAGCCTGAAGATAAGCCTGATACAGAATGAAAATAAAAAAGATTCCTGCAACGGATTGGAATAACACGGAAATTTCATTATCGACAATACCGAAGACAATGCTCGCCAGCAGGAATCCAAGCCCGCTCAAGTAATAGGGGATGCGTCGATCCCGGGTCTTCACATATCCGATAACCAACTTTACGATGGTATATACACCGGAAATAAGAACCATGGCTTCAAGAGGTATAAGGAATCGGGTGTAGAATGCCATCGGGGTTAAGATGATAATCACCGAAAAAACCAGTGATATGGCAGCCAGTATCCAATTGAATAATTTCCGAAAATACATGGGATAAAGGCTGTATGCATAAAGGGTGAAAATCGGAGATGCAAGTGCAAGAGATAAGTAGATGAACTTCACCCGGATTTCACCGCTCCAAACCGGAAAAACGGAAAGCAAAACCATCTCATTCTTAAAACCCGAAAAGAAGAACGCCAGAAAACAGAACATGGCCATAAACAAGGGGGCTTTCCGTTTTCCATCCAGGAAGAACAGGGAAAGCTGATATAGGCCCATCAACATCAAACCACCGATGAATATGGCATCGATTGTCAGCATACGCTCCCGGGTCTTGAGGATTTCATTATACGATCCGATTTGAATCGGCCGGTTCAGGCCGCCGTTCACGTTGTGGTAGTTCGAAATGCTGATTGTCAGGTTGAAGCTGTCACCGCAGCGGGATAGAGGGTACAGCAAAATCCGGTTTCCCGTTTCAGATAACGACTTATCCGGGCTCACCTCACCGATCCGGGCAATTCTCCGACTATCTACGAAAATATCGGCATTAGGCGTAATATTGAGGAATTTCAACGCAAGTGTACCGGAATCATAACCGGAATCCGTCAGAATCCTCAGGTTGTATGTGGCGACACCCCGGGAGGTTATTTCGGGATTGATTTCATCCAGATCATCCCAATAAGACGGTACTTCAACATAAAGATCCGGAGTTCCCTCTAAAATGGTCTCGAGGCTCTCCGGAGTTACAACCGTATCCCAATAAAATTCCCACTCACCGGCAAGGACAAACGGACCATCGACCTCAAGATTGTATCCCCGTAAATCGATGACACCCTTAACCGCCAGAGGTTCATCCTGAGTGGTCAGGATCGTTTCGGACCTGGCCGAGATTCCCCCTGAAGTGATAGCTGCCAACACCAGCAACAGTATGACATGTTTAAAAAAACGGTGAGACATCAACTTAATTCTTGTTTATATATCTGTAAGGGTCAACAAAATCACTGTTCATTAGTCAATTCGAAGGACCCTACTCAAGCAATTGGCGATTTCTTTCAGTTACTGAATATATGGGCGTTATTGATATTCATTCCGAAGATCCTGTCGTGAATACCTGTCAATCGGTATTCGGCATTTCCTACCCCTACCCCTGGCAGCGCTTGATAATCGCATCTGTTCTTGACGCGACCGTACCTGAAACACCGGAAAATCTCCGGCAGATTGCCGTACTGCCCACAGGTGCCGGAAAGAGCCTCTGCTGGATGCTGCCGGCAGTACTCATCGGCGGTATCACCATCGCAGTGTTTCTCCTTTTATCCCTGATGACCGATCAGGAACGACGTCTGAAGGAGGTGGGCGTCAAATCGGTGACCCTCCGGGGAGGGTTGAGCCGGGAAGAGAAAAAAGCTGTCTGGGCTGCGCTGGAAACCGGCCGTGTGAAAATTGTACTGGCCAACCCGGAGGTACTTCAGGCGGCTTCAGTCGCCGAACGTCTCAAGGCACTCAAGCCGCAATTCCTTGTTATTGATGAAACTCACACCGTCAGCCAGTGGGGGGAAAGTTTCCGGCCCGCTTGTGCCGAAATGGGAAGCCTGGTTGCTGATTGGAATCCCCGGGCGGTCCTTGCGCTCACCGCAACCGCCGGTCCTCATATCCGCGAACGTCTCACCCAGCTCCTTTTCAACGGAGAATCTCCGTCCGAGGCTCTGGCCGACCCGGACCGGCCGGCAATTCATTACGGGGTAATTCCGGTTTTGAGTCGGAACCATGTCCTGACCCGATTGGTTCGGGAAGAACCGCATCCCCTCATTGTTTTCGGCCCGACCCGATCATCGGTTGAAAAGGCGGCCCGGCTGTTACGGTACCGCCTGAATGATACGGAAATCCGCTTCTACCATGCAGGACTTTCCAGAGAAGAGAAAGGGCGGCTTGAGAAGTGGTTCCTGAACAGTGATGACGGTGTGCTCTGTGCGACCTGTGCGTATGGTATGGGGGTTGATAAAAAGAACGTTCGTACCGTCGTTCATCTGGCGCCGCCGGCTTCAACAGAGGCTTATTTACAGGAGTCGGGACGGGGCTCCCGGGACGGTAAAGGGGCGAATGCCTGGCTTATCTGGACTCCGGATGATGTGGGAGATTTGGATTATTCTGGTGACCTCAGGGCGAGGCTGGGACATGGAGAATCTAAACCGGAATCGGCTGAAACCATCGCCCGCATCCGTCATCTCGGTATGATCAGTTATGCCGCCTCCGCCGACAAGTGCCGTCGGGAGATGCTGCTTAAAGCATTGGGGATTGAGGCTTCCGACTGCACTGGATGCGATGTCTGCGGCGGTGAACAATGGTCGAATCCACCGGAAGAGGAGGTGATACTGAGAGTCATCCGGTGGAACAACAGGCGATTTCGAAAGGGCCTGGCGGCCCGCGTCCTCATCGGCCGCCGCACGGTGGAGATACGGCGAGCCGGGCTGGATACAGTTCGTGGATTCGGTACTCTGGCCGGTTGGGAATTGGAGGACGCCGAGGAGGCCATCGGCGTGCTGCTGCGGGCCGGAAAGTTACGCTATGGGTGTTGGGGGCCATGGAAGGGACGATTACATACCTTTATACATTCCCGGACAAATTTTTCCTTCGATTCAAGGTATTATCAGAAGGAGTAAGTCAGAACCTATTTACCAGTGAAAGGTTGAGTCTATCCGGTATCCGGGGGCATGAACGACAGAATGTCCGCAAACATCAAATTGAACATAACAACAATCCATAATGTAGAAAGTTTGAACTTACTATCAATTTATCTTATTTCTCCTTAATCCTTTTTCAGCAGAAGAATTCCCAGCCAGATAAACCATATGATCTGACCCAGTGCATAAATGTATATCAGTATCTCGGCGAGAGCCGGAATAGCTGAGAGAATACCTGCCGCACCAATCGCCAGGCCAAGAACGTTCAGTACTTTAGGAAGGTCTCCTACCCGTAAAGCGGCCCAGCTTATCAGGAGAATCCATATGCCTCCCAGAACCTCATTGCTGCCGCCTAATCCTTTAAAAACGGAGTCTATCGCCAGCCAGACCGTAGCCGCTTGAATCGGGTCTTTAGCGTAGATTTCGACAACATTGATCATACCGATGTTGTAGATCATGCCGCTGGCGATAATCACGCAGGCCCAGATGAGTCCGAAGGCCGTTGCTGTCTGGGCCATTGCCGGTGAATCGTCCTTTAAACGCTGGTAGAGCGCCAACGACAGAACAACCATGAAGAAAGCCCATACCACATAAATCAGCAGGTGCATTATGTACAGGGAAACCAGATTATCAGCCATTAACGCAATTTTCTGAACCGGGTCGGCTACACTGGAAACATCCACTACAGAAAGGAAAAACACCATACCGACAATGTATGCTGCCCCCTCGTACAATGCGGCAATGCCGCCCATCTTTTGTAGACCTTTCATCATTTTCTCCTCATAATCAGTTTCTTACCATTACCTTTGTGTCTATCAAAACTCAGTAATCAACGACAGATTCTGGCAGACTTGTACTGTAAGCCTCGAATAGTCATATTTCACAGACCAGCCAACAAAGATTCATAAGATCAGGACTTGTTACCCATATATTATCATATCGCTAAGTAATTTTGTGATAAGTGTTCAATTATAATCACATGAAAGTTGACCCAGTAATTCGACAGTTCCTGTGGTCTACCGGCCCCCTGTTGTTTCGATGATTCATGGTTATACAAAATACCTCAACTGACTCAGATAGAATCTTCTTTCCGACCAGTTGATATCGTTTCATGTACGACTCCATCGAGGGTTTCAATCGAGTTTAAGAGTTCTGACAACTACAGTGCCGTAATCAAAATTAGGCATCGGCATCATCGCAGCCGATCGGGGTTGTATTGTCATATGCAGGTTGTCAAGAACGTCAGGTACCAGCTCCCATGTCCGATCGCTCAACAGTATATTGATTGAGAAGGAATAAGCTCCAAGGTGACCTCGAACCCATCCTCAGGGACTGCATAATAGGTCAGGCTCCAGAGCTCCTGTTCAGATTCAGGTGAAACAATCCGTTTCCCATTCATGATTACAGCCTGAACGATTTCATACGGTTCCACATCAAGCATGATTACAGATGCTCCTCTGGGAGAGTTCAAGCCCAATTGCAAGTATCTGACATCGCCTCCGGTTTCATCATTGAGTAATTTCAATTCAGGGATTTCAAGTTCCACACCTGGAGCATCGCCTATCATAACAGGAAATCCGTTTCTCTTTTTAATTGGGAACAGTTCTCCAACCGAGCTATATTCCGGCTCTGTAGTGAAGAATTGGCTGGTCCATGAGTCCTGCTGGTAACCCGCGCTGAACCAGGATGCCTTCCCTGAATCAGAATCCAACAAATAAGCGACAGCATTGGGCCTGGGTTTTACAGTGTTAAATCCTGCGGTCAAACTGCCGGTGGCAATAAATGCAACACAGATGACAGAAGCAATCCATGAAAGTCGCCAAGGAGCCTTCCGGGTCAACAGATCCAGTTGAGGAATCAAGAGGCCGAGAAGAAGTGAAACCATGAAAGCCAGAATCCCTATCATTGGAGCCAGGGCAAAATGGAACATCACATAAATGGCTGGGACCATCAGTATAATTCCCGGTAATGATCCAATTGTTAACACAATATCAGTATTCACACTGTTCCCCCCCGGGTTGATAGAGAGAATTTAAAAGCATAGCCAGGGAACAGAACAGAAGCGGCCAGGTGAAAAGGTAGCTGAAACCAGGTAGCAGGATACTTGCCGGAACCGCAAGCAGCCACCAGAAAACCAAAGCCCCGAAAGATAACCAGGATTGATGCCGCAACGGCTATCGCCAGAGCGGCAAATGCAAAGAAATAGAATGGAGCGTTGTAAAACATCCCCTGAAGGTCAGCATAGCCCGGTATTCACTTTGGTCGAATCCCCGAGTCGAAGTCATCGACCGATTTCTGCACACCCCAGTCCCAGCCTTCATCCGGAAGATTATTCAGGTCCCCTTCAAAAGACAACGGCACGGAATTGATAACAGCCAGGATTTCATCTCCGTCCATCAGCATCAGTTGGAATTCTTTAAATGCGTCAATGAATCGTCCCCAATACTTGTGCGCAATTGGATCGTGAAGCATGAATTCCGACCAGGCCTCTTCACTAACCTCATCCTGGGTTTCGAAAAGGTCGAATCGTTCAGCCAGGGTGATGATTTTGTATTTCATTGAATTCCCCCCTCATTTCTCAGAAAAATGACTGCCAGTACGATTGCCAGTATTGCCACCAACCCCCACAGGGAAAGGAAGACGAATATGCCGATTAGAGCGTCCTTATTTCCGATCCTGATTCCCCGTCGCAGCATTTTAATTCGGACGATGATGCCCCTGCCGGCAAAATAGAGGTACATTCCACCGCCGATGAGCCCGAAATAAACCCACCCGGGAATGTTTTTCATCAAGAGCACACCGGCCAGAGGCAGGGTCCAGAGAATCGCCGTATCCCAGGCGGCTTCACCCCTCACATCCACATGGAAAACCGGGTCAACATCGGACTCCCGTTCCATCAACCCCAGTTTAACCGCCGTTCCGGGCCGGAAAGTACTGATAAGCTGCCCGATAAAACCGAATGATGAGACTGCTGTGATGATCGCTCCAAAAATGACATTCATACTTTCTCCCACCTGATCAAATAGCATAAATCGTATCAAAATGGACAATCGTCCATAGGATATATCCGCCGCCGATAAAGATTCCCATCGGAAATGTGAATAGCCAGCTGAGTGTAATCTTCGGATTCTCAAAACGAAGGCTGTTTGCCGTCGTCATGGTATTGGCCCAGATGAACCAGAATCCCACCAATGCCAGCATATAAAAGCCACAGCGCAATCCGGTGAAAACAAGTGCTATGCCGGCGAAAGTGACCGGACAGGCAATGAACACATCAGCGAAGGCGATGCCCCAGAAGTTTTTTTGCTCACTCCAGTCATCACATGAGCCATCGGCATTGTTCATGGCCCGGCCTCTGAGTACCATAATCTGCCAGAAGAAAATGAGAACGCTGAACAAACCCATGAAAAACATCAGAACGTAGAATGTCAGCTGTGAAAACAGCTGAAGGTTCCCTACTGCATTCATCTTTCAGCTCCCTGTTGTCTCAATACACTCCGGTACAAGGCCTCTCTCAGAGCCGTTTCTCGAGGATCGTTGATTCCGTAATAGTCCATTTTGGTCATGACATAAGCGAATCCGACACCGTAGTCAGGATCGGCGAAGGCAAAACTCCCTCCGGTTCCCGAAAAACCGAAGGCGGATTCGCTCCCGAAATCAAATATGGCGTCAGGTTTCAAATGACCCAGCCTTGACCCATGGGATTCGAATCCCATAACAGCATCGAGATACCCTTCCTCCGCCGGAGGGGCGAAATCCGTCATGAGACTCAAGGTTTCCGGTGTGATACCGAGTTCCTCAGGTTTCGTCGCCAACATACCGTATATTTTTGCCAGTGACCGGGCGTCGCCGACACCGCCGCCTGACGGTTCTTCATAAGATAATTCTCTGAAGGGATCTCCGATATCGTCGACGATGACAAAAAAGGCCTGGTTGAAGAGAGATTTCTGGTTGATGATCTGACCGGCAAGTCCTTTCGGAGGCTTATGGAGATTTATCAGTCCTTTCAGCGGTGAAGGTGAAATCATCTGTAATTCAGCCAATCTGCCGGGATTCATATCTTCAGGCAGACCAATGTAGAAATCGACACCCAGAGGTTCGGCAATTTCTTCCCTGAAATACTGACCAATTGATCGCCCCTTCGGGTCGATCCTTCTAACCAGCTGCTGTTCAAACAGCCCCAGAGTTGCGGCGCAGTATCCCTGCCTCAAACCCGGTTCCCAGAGAGGTTTCGAATTCTCAAGGAGTTTCGAAAGCTCGTTAAAGTTCTCCAGTTCGCTCACCATCACCGGCCTGGAGAGTATCACCAGACCCGATTTGTGCTGGACCAGCTGAGCGACGGTGATGTCCTCTTTACCATTCCCGGCGAACTCAGGCCAATAGGTGCTGATTCTCTCGTCGAGATCGAGCAACCCATCGGAATGCATTTTGGCCAGAACGATTAAAGACATTCCTTTAGTCGTGGAATAAACCCGAACTACGGTGTCCTGTTCCCAGGTCTCTCCCCGAGTCTCGTTCTTCAAGCCGCCCCAAAGATCGACCACCGGCTTCCCGTCTACGAACACGCTGCAGGCCGCACCTACCTCCCCTCGCCTCTCAAAATTCCTGATGAATTCAGTACGAACTTCCTCGTAGCCATCGGCGACGTATCCGTGGATCTCAACACCATTCTTTCCAGTGCAAGCTGAGGCGAAGATCGGCAGAAGCGCAGCGATGAGAGGCAGTCTGAAGAACTTGAAATCATTCAGTTTCTCTCTTGTCATGATTTTTCCATTATTTCGATCAGGAACTCGATCTGCTCCTTAACAGCCCTCTCAAACCATTCCCCGTGGTAGATATCGAAGTGATCAATCGGGTAGGACCTGATCCTGGCTTTCTTACCGAGGTTCTCCGCCACTTTTTCATGGGACCCGGGAGCCACAAGACTGTCCTTTTCGCAAATGCATA
>DAOVYP010000050.1 GCA_030635565.1 Spirochaeta sp.
AACTACTTAATCTTTGTCTTATACGGCCCTTCACCATCGTAGAAACGTCCCAGCCATTTGTCCCAGGGAATCGTTCCTCCGCCGAAGTTGCAGGAGACGTATCGGTGGTGGAGGTAGTGGAAGTAGTCCCCAACCGGCCAGGACTTTCCGTAAAGCGGTCCTTCGAAACCGGTATGACCCTGGGCTGGAGTGAGGGCTGTCAGCTGGGCGTCGTAGAAGAAGTGCATGGGGTGTGAAGGTACGACGAAGTGGATGAGCAGGCAGCTTAAATACCCGACATGTTCCACCGGATGCATGGACATGCCCGACCAGGGTGCGGGATTCGGATTCTTGTGGTGATTGCTGTGGATAGCCCGGAGCAGGGGCTTCCAGTGCAGCAGACGGTGAATAAAATAAAAATGAGTCTCTCGCCAGAAAGGGATGATGAGAAACCAGGCAATGAACCAGACCGGATTGGCGGCCCAGGATGCCAGAGGGGCCATTCCGTTGGCGGCGGCCCGGATCCACCACACTTCATATGCCGTCCAGATGGGAGCGCCGGAAACGCAGGTCCAGAAAATATTGTCCAATACCTGATTCCTGAAGAGGAATTTCTTTTTGCCTTTCTCCTGCCATTTGGGATCGTATTTTCCCATGCGGCCCTGAACCCTCTTCATATACAGGGTGAAGTGATAGAAACCGAAGACGATCCAGAGCAGGGCCAGGTTGCGCAGGAGCATCAGCGCGATCCATCCGGCGGAAAGTTCCTTTGTCGTCGCCAGGTCGGCCTGGAGAAAGAACCATGTGGTCGCTGCCAGGAGGACATAGCTGATATGCCGGGGCCAGAGCAGGCCGCCCCAGCCGAAGAGCCATTGCAGTATTTTCAGGGGCCGGATGGGCCATTGGAACAGCGGAGAGTATCTGCAGGGATAGTCCGGCCTCCAGTAACCCTTCTCATCGTATCGGCCGTATTCAGCGCCCTCTTCATTTGCCATGGGATGATCTCCTCGCGGTTGAACTGTTCAATTGTTATCGATTTTATCAGGAATCTCCTGCAATAGGTTATCCGGGATTGACGGTGGATTGTCTAAAAAAGGGATAATAGATTTTCCGGGGTGCCACCCGCTGAACTCCCTTCCATTCAGGTAGTTGTTGATTCTTAACTGATATATCCATACATTTATATATCAATATATATAGGTGTCAATATGACTATTGTTATTATCATTGCTGTTCTTTTGGTGTTATTTTTCGGATTTCAGTACCTCACCATCTTCAGGATGAAAATGAAAAAAGGTAAAGCGGCTCCGGAACTCACCGGCTCCTTCGGTAAGGCCATTAACGGCGGTAAGACAGCTCTGTTTTATTTTTACAGTCCCTCCTGCGGGGCCTGCCGCTCCATGACTCCGGTTGTAGAGGGGTATACAAAAAATAATCCCCGCTGCTTTAAAGTTGATGTATCCAGGGATATGGATACGGCTCGTGCATTCGGCGTTATGGGGACCCCATCAACGGTTCTTGTGGAAAGCGGTGTAATACAAGAATTCATCGTCGGCCCCCGGCCGGTACCGGAATTAACAGGGATGCTGGAGATGACCCGGAGCTGAACCCGATCCGACAGTCAAATACTTGCATTTAATATAGGCTGTTCACATATTGTTCATATATATTTTGAATACTATATTCAGTAATCGGGCAAAAAGTCCGAATATAAATATTTTTTGGAGGATTTTATGAACAGGAAAGTTTTATTTACAGCAGTTATCTTAATTGTCGCCATGACCTTGGGAATCAACGCATGGGGAAACGGTCCGGGCAATGGCTCTTACGAGATGTGTGATGAGTGTCAGGCCATTTTAGAATCGGCCGATCCCGGAGCCTTGAGCGAAGCGGAAATTGCCGGTCTTCTCCTGATGCGGGAAGAGGAAAAGCTGGCGCGGGATGTTTATCTCTATCTGGCCGATCTCTGGGACCATCGTGTGTTTTCCAATATCGCCAGGAGCGAGCAGGCACACATGGACCAGGCGGCTCTTCTTCTAGAAGCCTATGAACTGGCCGATCCTGTCGTGACTGACCCGGAATTCGGAGAGTTTACCAGCACCCTACTGGCAGGCCTGTACCGGGATCTGACGACTCAAGGCGCAATATCCCTGGAAGAAGCCATGGCTGTCGGGGTTGCCATCGAGGTTCTCGACATTGACGATCTTGAAGGTCTGATTGCCGATACCGACGAAGAAGCGATCCTGATGGTTTATGATAATCTGCTCAAGGGATCTCAAAATCACCTGTCGGCATTCCAGCGGCAACTGGATCGTTTCGGGAGTTGACGGATTAAAGTCTCACTTTCGGAGTGCCCTTCGGGATAAATACCCCCGGATGTACTCCGAAAGTTTCTTTTGAATTCTTTAGAATTCAGACCTTTCCGGCAGGTATTCCCTCGTTTCGACGACATTCACGGCGCTGCCGTCCCGGAGATACGATTGTCCCTGAAGGACAATCAGATCACCCAGATTCACGGGACCGATTATCTGAATCAGTGGTCCCCTCGATTGTCCCGT
The DNA here is from genome assembly GCA_030635565.1 of Spirochaeta sp. Lineage (GTDB taxonomy): Bacteria > Spirochaetota > Spirochaetia > DSM-2461 > DSM-2461 > UBA2779. The sequence continues at coordinate 2,538 of DAOVYP010000050.1, forward strand.
ATCCACGGGAACCTTTTCCGCTTTATCGGCACTGATCCTGAAAAGATACGAATTGTCACCCTCAGTCATGATGCTTTCTTTAGGAACGACGAAGTTCGAGCTGTATCGTACCATTTGTATCTGTGCTTCCATCAACATACCGGGCAGGAGTCTCTGATTCGGATTATCAAATTCGGCTGTAACCTCGTACGTTCTGTTTGTATCGGCTTTTAAACCTACACCGGTGACAAACCCATCAAGTATATGGGCAGGTGCCGAAGCCTGTTTTGCGACGACCCGGCTCCCGTTTTTTATCCGGGTGATGACATTTTCAGGAACCTGAACCTTGATGGCGATATCTTCGATATCGATGATTTCTACGAAGTCTCCCGCTCCGACTTGCTCATTAATCCTGAACGAAATTCCGGATACAAACCCCCTGGCCGGGCTGATAGCCAGTGTGGCTCGGAGGTTTTCCTGGAGATTTTCGATTTCTGTCGTTTTCCCCAATTGAATTTTGTCATAGTTCAGTTTCGCTTCTTCCCAGGTCTGCTGAGCTTTATCACTTTCAGATCTTGAAATCAGACCCTTGGGGAAAAGGCTGCTGGTAACCTCATAATATTCCCGGGCTTCGTTGAGCTTGATGGCTGCAAGTTCCAGATCGTTGTCCCACTTTTCACTTGTTCTTTCGATGTTTTTCGCAAGGGTATTGTTATCAAGTGAGAATAAGAGGTCTCCGATTTCGACAAAATCACCTTCGGAAACATACAGGGATGCTACCGTTCCGGAGGATTCGGGATTCACCCGGATCTCATGCCCGGCGACAAGCTCCCCCAAACCGTAGTAATACAAATCAATTTCAACCGAAGTCAGGCTGCCGACAACAACCGGGATGATTGAAGATCCCCCGCCGCCGCCGCTCCCCGGCCTTTTTACCTCAGGTTCCTCTGCCGTGGCTTCCGCGGCAGGGGCAGTTTCGGACGGGACCGAATCTACCAGGAACTTATCCCAGGATTCCTGCTTCTTCTCATCGGTAAAAGTATCCCATTTATCCTGTGTCGCATTTGAACCCGGAGGGGGAGAACTGAGATCTACGACGACAGCCACGGCCGCCGGGGATTCACTATTGCCTTCCTTTTCCGGGATTGCAGGGCCGGTATCGGCCGTATTCTGATCGGGAAGCTTTGTGCATGCGGTAAACGATATTATCAGAATAAATATTACAACGAATAAAGTACGGAAGGATTTCATTCTTCAGTCTCCTCATCTATAAAAATAGGTATTTTTCTTTTAAACCCGAGCTTTAAATCCTCAACGATCCGGTAAATAACCGGGAGTACGATAAGGGTCAATATCGTAGAGGCCATGAGGCCGAATATGAGGGATATACTCAACTGTGCAAAATTCACGTCTTTGAATGCCAGTGGGAGAATCCCGCCGATGGTTGTCAGTGTTGTTGCCAGGACCGGACCGAACCGGCTTTTACCCGCATCGGTCAGGGATTCATTCAGGGACATTCCGTTCGTTCTGTTCCTGTTGACCGTGTCGATTAGAACAATGGCGTCGTTGACCGCGATACCGACTAATGCAATGACACCTAAAAAGGCATAGAGGCCGAAATTATTCCCTGTAATCAGGAGTCCGGTAAAGACTCCAATCGCCGCCATGGGAACCGAGAGCAGGATTACCAGGGGTTGGGTCAGTGAGTTGAATTGCACCGAGAGTATCAGGAAAACGACCAGGAGGGCGAGAGCCAGGTTCAGTGTCATGGCACTGAACGAAGAATCGAGATCTGCAGCATCTCCAGCCCATGTATACTGGACCCCTTCAGGCAGGCCTTGTTCCGCAATCAATCGGTCGATATCCGCCACGGCGTTCCTGATGTTCGCATCAGGCATGAGCTGGGCATAGACTGTAACTGTTCTATCCCCCCCGCTGTGCCGAATCGTTCCGAAACCTCTCGTTTCCGCCAGGGCGGCAATCTGTGTCAGTGACAACATCGTTCCGTCTTTCAAAGGAATGAGGATTTTATCCAGGTCCTGGACGGAATCGAGTTTTTTATCGGTCGTTGCGAATCGAATAGGCAATTCTCCATCCGGGTTTATCAGCGCCCCCGACGTCTGCCCGCTTATGAATGATTTGACGATTTGGCCCAGGGATGACGCATCAACTCCCTGATCAGCGGCCATGATAGGCTTCATAAGAACCTGAACCTCAGGAAAACCCCTTTCAAAGTCCGTGTAGGGATTTCCAACCCCTTCGACATCCGACATCATTCCGACCAGATTCCGGGTGGAAGTAGCCAGAATGGCCAGATCGTTTCCTACGAACTTTATTTGTATCGGGCTGTTGGCGGATTTTCCTCCTGCCGACGTACCAATTGTTATCTTGGTTCCCGGAACGGTTGAAAACATCTTCAGGAGTTCGGGGATTTTTTCTTTTGTCGTCCAGGATCTTTCATCCCCGGATTTGAGATTGACGACAATCTCAGACTCTCTCATCGAGTCCACCCCGACTTCGGAATAAATGCTGTTAACACCGTCAAGACCGAGGAGCAAATTTTCAATCTTTCTCGTGACTTCGTCCGTATCTTCCAGGGAACTGTGCTCGGGAGTCGACATGACAATGTAGAGAGAGGATTCGTCCATGACTGGAAACAATTCGATTTTCATTAAACCCAAAGGAATCGTGGACATGACAAGCACCAGTGCCAGAAGGGTGATGAGGGGTACGAGAATCCGGTTCCTGCGCTTACTCATCAGCCTTGTGAGTGCTTTTTTATAGGCATTCGCCAATTTGTCGAACCCGTCCACTTTTTTGTATCTGGCGATGATTCTTATCGCGAGGAATCCGGCTATGAGAAGTGCCATAATCAGAGAAAGTAAACCCGGGCGACCATTCGTAGAAAACGCGATAATAAATACTGCGATTATAATCAGGGCTTCGGTGAGTTCTCTGGTCAATGAAAATTTCCGTGTTTTTCTTATGCCGGTTGTTTGAGGTAAAAAGCGGGATGTCATAGTCGGCGTGACACTCAGGGCAATCAGGAGCGAAGCTCCGACGATGAAGATGATGGTGATGGGAATGACACTGATAATAAGCCCGATCCGGCCTTCCATGAAAGCCAGGGGGATAAAAGCGGCCATCGTCGTCAAAGTCGCGGCAAGAATTGCGGGCGCGACTTCCGCCGTCCCCTGCTTGGCGGCTTGAATCCGCGATAACCCCTTCATTCTGAAAACGGTGACATTCTCCACGACGACTATCGCATTATCAACCAGCAAACCCAAAGCGATGATCATGGCCAGAAGAGTCATCGTGTTAAAGGTCATCCCCGCGAGATTGAGCGCAATAAAAGAAAAGAACAGGGAAAACGGTATGATTAATGAAGCAATAAAGGCTTCCCTGAATCCCAGGAACAGATAGAGGACGATTAAAACGATCAGGAGACCCGATAGGGCGTTCCCCAACACGTCGTCAAGATCTTCCTGTACGGAAACGGCATCATCCTGAAGTACCAGGATATCCAGGCCTTCCGGGAATCGGCCGCTTCCCATGTCGTTGATGACGGTTTTGACGGCGTTACTCGGGCCGATGATATCCGTCCCGCCGTCCCGGTAAAGTGAAATTGTGATAGCGGCTTTCATGGCCGCATTTTCCGACCCCAGGTTTACCGATCGTCTGGAGTAATTTGTCGTCGGCCTGTAGGTCTCCTCGACTACTGCGATATCCTTGAGAAACCTGATGTCTCCCCCGGGCAGAGGTATAAGGGTTTTTCGTATCTCGTCCACGTCTCCATAAGAAGCCAGGACCCGGATGTAATAATGCACGCCATCCAGAATGGCATCTCCGGCGGGAGTATCCTTATTACGCATATTGACAGCCTGAATCAGATTGTCGGCCGTCAGGTTGAATTCGGCCAAACGGGCCTGATCAATTGTAATCCTGATTTCCGGATTCTTATCCCCCGATATCTTCACATCACTCACACCGTCGAGGTACAACAGTTCATCCATCAATAAATCGGCTGCCGATTTAAGTTCGGATGGAGAGAGATCTCCACTCAAACTCAGAACCATGAAAGCACGATTCGCCGTAGTGGAAACCTTGATGGAAGGTGCATCCGCTTCATCGGGCATGTCGTTGACAGACAGGACGGCTTGATTAACCTCGGTGATTTTCTCATCGATGTCCGCTTCCGGATAGAAGTCCAGCTGTATTTCCGATCTGCCCGCCAGAGACGATGAGGTTAGAAATTCAACATCACCGATACCGGCCAATACGGCCTCGAGTTTATTCGTCACGAGAAATTCGACATCCTCAGGAGTGGCTCCCGGATAATTGACGTTGACTTTGATTTTCGGAAAAACGATTTCAGGCTTGGATTCTCTGGCAAGAGTTTTGTAATTGAAAAGTCCGAGGACGATCAATAATCCCATCCCCAGATAGACGATTCTGTAACGGTTGATACAGAGGGCTGAGAACCTTCCGAGAGAGTTGTTCGTACTATTCATTTGTCCTCCACGGCTAATTCTTATTTATTCACAGGGGATTATCGAGTCCCGACTCAATTTTTCTTGAAAGTGGAAAAAGTTGTGAAGTGAAGCAGGGACTCACCCGGATTATGGAAATATCTTCGATCCCCTGGTAGCTGAGAGTCCCACATCTGTGGCGCATGAGTCGTGGTAAGGTAGCAGAAATCGTAGGGATAGTTCTTACTCTCCAGGAAGGCCGCATACTCTTTCCAACCGTCCCAGCTGTAGAGATTCTGATCAAACATCGTATAATGAGCGCCGTTCATCACGAATATGGAACGACCGGAGGGATCAGCCCAACGGAACAGCCCCGGTCGTTCTGCAATTTGACCGCCATTGTGAGAAATTCGATACCTTCGTCCAGCATCATGTCGACGATCGGCCATGGAATTCCGTTCACATCATGAATGTTCACGGTCTTGATGGTGATTCCGAACCGTTCTTCCAGGTATCGTTTGCTACGGAACTGATGGCTCAATGAGACGACGTCAGAGAGGGGGGATCCGTTGTACGATAGGCCGGATATGGCCAGTCTCCCTTTCTTCAGGTTTCTCTCGAATCGGCCGATGTTTCCTTCACTCGCTTGTACCAGCCACCAGACGACGGGTTCGGTAACCTCGCAAGTCCACTTCGGCCTGCTGATTTCCGGCCAATCGGCCGTATCGTCCAACAGATCGAGAGCCTGGTCGATATACTCTGTCTGCACGACGAAAGTTATCCTTTCAAGCCGGAGAACGAGAGCCCGCCGAAGAGGTATTTCTGCAGGAAGAAAAACACCAGCACCGGGAAAAGCACAGCCAGGGCCGAGACCGCCATGACGGCGCCCCAATCCATCTGGAATGGAGTAATCATGTAGAAAAGGGACAGGCTGAGGGTGTACTTGCTCATCTTGCTCAGATAGATAAGAGGATCGAGGAAATCATTCCAGCTTCTGACGAACTCATAGACGAGGACCGTCATGATAGGCGGCTTCAGGAGAGGCAGAAGAATGCGGAAAAAAACACCAAGACGGTTGCAACCGTCAATGATGCCGGCTTCGTCCAGTTCATATGGGATCTGAATGATGAATTGCCGGAACACGAAGATGTAGAATGGGAAGCCGAACATCATCGGAACAATCAGTGGGAGAAAGGTATTGGTCCAGCCGAGGTAACTGAATTCCATGAATTGGGGAATCACCTTGACGTCCCAGGGTATGAGGATACTTGCGATGACAATGATGAACAGGACATTCCGGCCCGGAAAGTCCATTCGGGCGAATCCGTAAGCCACGATGGCGGAAACAATCGCCGTCCCGGCCATGTTGATTCCGACGACTTTCAGGGTATTGAAGAAACCAAGCATGGTATCGTAGTTCTGGAACCCGTTTCGGAAATTCTCCAGGCTGAATCTCTTGGGGAAGAGATCCGGAGGATACTTGAAAATGGCTATGGGACCATTGATAGCCTTGATGAATACCCAGTAAACGGGAAGCAGAAAAAAAACAACTGTTACAATGAGCAGTATGTAGAGAAACCCCTTGCTCCATGAAAATCCATCATATCTATTGTTAAGACTCATAGCATCTTTCCCTTCTCGGATTGGTAGAACACCCATTTTTTGGATGATTTCATAATGATCAGTGTAATAATGAGGATGACGACGAACATGAACCAGGACAGGGCTGATGCGTACCCCATCTTGAGGAACTTGAAGGCACTCTCGTATTCCAGATAGCTGTAGAGATATGTGGCCTTTGCCGGACCGCCGGAGGTTATGACGATGATAGGTGCCAACATCTGAAATTGCTGAATCAGAATGATGATGGTGTTGATCAGTATTGCCGGTGTAATCATGGGAAGCGTGATGTGCCAGAAACGTCTGAGCTTACTCGCGCCATCAACTTCGGCCACTTCATAGTAGGTTTTAGGGACTCCCTGTATTGCCGCGATAAAAAGAATCATCGGCTGTCCGATGGCCCAGATGCCGGTAAGAACAATGGAGTACAAAGCGATATCCGGATTTTCAATCCAGGCGATAGGTCCGACTCCCACAAAAGACAGCAGATAATTGAACAAGCCCGTTTGAGTATTGAACATGTAACGCCAGATCAGTCCCCCTACAGCACCAGACATAACCGCCGGCAGATAAATCAGGGTTCTCGAGACCCGGGTGCCCGAAATTTTTCGGGTTAACAGAATTGCTGCAGCTAAAGACACGCAAAGTTGAAGCGGTACTTCCAGGATGACGAACTTGAGAGTCCGTCCCATGGCCGGAATGGCATGGCCGGTCGGATCGAATATTTTGAAGTAGTTATCAAGGCCGATGAAAGTGAGGTCTTTAAAATAGTCCCAGTTACAGAAACTGATGACAAAGGAAAACAACATGGGTCCGGAATAGAAGAACAGGAATCCCAGGAACCAAGGAAGAATCAGCAGGTAACCGGCGACTTTCTCCTGCGCTTGTATTGAATACCGAGACATGAGGTTCATCCTTGAACGTGGCTGATAAGTGAATGATTCCGCTCCCCGGAGGGAGAGCGGAACTACTAATTGCTACTGGGACTGGAGAATCTTGTCCATTCTCACAGCGGCTTCATCCAGAGCGGTCTGTATGTCGACATCCTCAAGGAAGATTTGCTCAAGGGCCAGTTTGAACTCACTGTCGGCCTCGAACCATTTCGGGCTGCGAACGAATACCGGGGCTTTGGTGGCCATGTTGCCTACTTCGGTGAAAACCTTCATGTATTCATCGTTTTCGAAACCGAGTTCTTCGGCCATTCCCTTGAAAACGGGAAGTCCCCAGCGCTCTTCGGCGAAAACACGACCCCCCTCAGGGCCGCCAATGTACTTGATAAACTCCCAGACCTCGTCCTTGTTCTCTGCTTTGGCGAACATGGACCAGGTTGACGAGTGGATAATCGGCGAAATAGTGCCGCCGGCTTTGGGGATCGGTGGAGCCACGATACCGAAGCTCAGGCTGGTATCGGCCTCATAGGTGGAAACCGGCCACATACCGTTATCCATCAGAGCGACGATACCGCTCT
>DAOVYP010000155.1 GCA_030635565.1 Spirochaeta sp.
AATCCCTGCTTTCGCCCTCTTTCAGGATGATGAGAATCGTATCATCACCGGCGATGGTACCGAGTATCTCAGAGAGAGCCAGTCGGTCCAGGGCAATAGCGACGGTATCGGCATGACCGGCCAGGGTTTTTATTACCCCAAGGTTGTGACTGAAGGTGAGAGAGAGATAGCCTCTTCTGAAATCTTCGATATAGCCCTGGAGAGATTCTCCTTCAGTTTCAGAAAGGACATAGTAGTATCCACCGCCTGCATCAGGTACCTTTCCCACTTTGAGAACTTTCAGATCTCGTGACAACGTGGCCTGGGTTATTATAACTCCCTCTTCTTCCAGTTTATGAAGCAAATGATCCTGAGAAGAGACTCTGTTATCGGCGATGATTTTTCTGATGGCCTTGAGTCTGTTGTCCCGTCCATTCATAACGTATAAATATGCAGAAAAACGGTATAAAAATGCAATACCATTGAAGCAATTCCAGCCTTTTTTTTAGGAAATCATCGCACCGACCGATGATATACATAGAAATATGAGTCAGAACGCCGACGAACCCCGGAACGGTTATGTGAAGATCCATCTCTCGGAAGATCTCATGAAGGTCAAGGTGGATCTTTTCCCACCGGAGACCGGCGGCGTCGGCTTTACAATTAACAGTGTGACATCAGATCTTGAAGCCGAAGGTGTCACCTGGGGAGTGGACAGAGAGGGACTGGAGAAAAACATTCTCCGATGTCTAACCGAGGAAGTTGTCATTCGCGGTGTTGCAGCTGCCACAGGGCAGAAGGCTGTGAAGGCGGTGCCCTCATACTGGCATCTGAAAAAAAGACTGTTATCCCTTCCGGAAGCCGATCGGAGAGCCCCGAATGTTGATTATCGTAAGCGAAGCCCCTACATCCTGGTAAAGAAAGGCGAAGCTCTGGCTAAAAAAGTTCCCGAGGCTCCGGGTGAGGCCGGAAAAAACATTGCAGGGGAAGTTCTGGCCGCCGGAGTAAAAGATGTGGTGAGTTTCCGTCCGGGAGAAAACATCATTGAGAAGGAAGATATTCTGTATGCCGCCTGTCACGGCCGATTCGAAATCCGGGAAAAGGAGATGTCGGTTAATGAGACCCTGGAAATAGCCGGAAATGTTGATTATTCTACCGGCCATATCGCTTTCCCCGGGGATGTCATCATTCATGGTTCCGTTTGTGACGGTTTTCGCGTAGCCGCCGGGAAATCCATTTTCGTCAAACAGACCATGGATGCTTCCCAGGTTCTCAGCCGTGGTGACCTGACTGTGGAAGGGGGCATCAAGGGTCGGGGTGAAGCACTGGTCAGGGTTGACGGCCGGATAAGCGCAAAATTCATCGAAAATACATCGGTGGAATCTCATGGTGACATCCTGGTTGAAAAAGCAGTAATGCATTCGAATCTCAACTCCCAGGGGATGATCGATCTGGGGGAGGCCGGGGTGCTGGTCGGGGGTGAAAGTCGGGCTCAGGGAGGGTTCCGTGTAGGACATATCGGCCGGCCTGAGAGTCCCTCCGCTGTAATCCGTGCAGGTTCTGATTACATTTCGGAACGGAAACTCGAAAATATCCGGGCGCAGATCGACAGACTTGAAGCCAAGCTTGACAAATTGAAGTCCAGGCAGACCTTGAATCCCGAACAGCAGAAACTGATTGTCCAGGTTGAAAAAGTTCTTGTAAGGATGAAACAGTCAGAGAAAGATCTCCGGACTCAACTTTATCCTAATCAGAATGCCAGGATTACGGTATTCGGTAAGGTGGATGAAGGAACCGAGATCCATATCTGTGAATTATCAATGCGGGTTGGTACAGCGCTGGAAGCTGTAACTTTTTACTACGAGACGGATGGATCCCGGATTTCAACCCGTGACCTGACCACCCGGGATAAGGCCGGTGATGATGCATCGGATGATGAGACGCCCTCCCGGGTACCGCCGGAAAACGATGCCCCGGCGGAACCGGTTGAACAGGAAGAATCGCAGAAATGAGATTTCATAAGTGTTCCCCACCTTGTCACAAAATATTCTAACAGTCCTGATGTACCCTTACATGAGAGTCAATTCAACCTGAGATCGATTCTATCGGGGTTTCACTGAAAGTGTGACAAGGTGGGGAACACTTAATAAGATTTCATTCGTCGCTTCCCGATGATCCCCCGTCCCCGTATAATCCGCCCATGTTCCCTGTCGCCTTTTTTTATAAAAATGTAACCGAATCCACAATGGAGGATGCACGGAATGCCGTGCGATCAGGATCGGGGCATGGAACAGTCTGTGCTGCAATGAGACAGAATAACGGCAAGTGCAGGGTACCGGGCCGCCGTTGGGTGGATGATGGGGCAGGTGCACTTCTATTCACATTGGTGCTTCATCGGGACAGCGTACAATCACCATATCCCCTGACACAATTACTTGCCCTGGCTCTCTGCCGTCGCCTGGAAAATGGGTTCGGTTTGACTCCCCGGATCAAGTGGCCGAATGATGTCCTCGTTGCCGGAGGAAAAATCGCCGGAATTCTGGTTGAACTTGAAGGTGATTTTTTCCTTGCGGGCATAGGCGTGAATATTCTCCAGAAGAGATTCCCATCAGATCTCAGGTATCCGGCCATAAGTCTCACTCAGGCTTTTTCCCGAGATGAAAATGGGTCCGGAACCCGTTTGTCTCCTTCCGGGGAATTACCTGAACTACTCACCGAGATTGAATCTCTTCTCGTTAATAGCCCCAATGTCGAGGAAGTTGAGCATCGTCTTGCAGGTTTGGGCGCTGCGGTTACCGTCAGACTCGGGAATCCGTCACGCAACGATCTATTGACGGGTACAATATCAGGCCTGCAAAAAGACGGGGCATTGCTGATTGATCTCGGAGGGGGTGAAATCAGGTCGATTTACAGTGGTGAAATAGAGGAAATTCGATTTGCCGCAAACTGACTGAAAAAATGTCTTGATGATGGGGATCGATATTTAGTATTTTTCTATCAGGAAAATCGCCAACAGGTGTAATGACACCTGAAATACATCCTAAAATACCTTTTAAAGGGGAATTATTCGTAATGGCCAAACAGTTAATGTTCAATGAGGACGCTCGTAAAAGCCTCCTCACCGGCGTTCAGAAGTTATCCGAAGCCGTCAAGATCACCCTCGGTCCCAAGGGTCGCAATGTTTTACTCGACAAGAAATTCGGTGCACCAACCGTCACGAAAGACGGTGTTTCCGTAGCTCGTGAAATCGAACTCGAGGATCCCTTTGAGAATATGGGAGCCCAGCTTCTCAAGGAAGTCGCCACTAAGACCAATGATGTTGCCGGTGACGGTACCACTACCGCAACCGTCCTGGCATACTCAATTATCAAAGAGGGCCTGAAGTCCGTCGCTGCCGGGATCAACCCTATGGGAATCAAGCGCGGCATTGACAAGGCCGTCATCATCGCTGTTGAGGAAATTCGAAAGAACAAGAAGGAAATCAAGGAAAAGGAAGAAATTTCTCAGGTCGCGGCTATTTCCGCCAACAACGATCATGAGATCGGCGATGAGATTGCCAATGCCATGGAGAAAGTCGGCAAGGATGGCGTCATCACCGTGGAGGAGTCCAAGACCATCGACAGTACCACCGAATTTGTAGAGGGAATGCAGTTCGACCGCGGCTACCTGTCCCCTTACTTCGCCACCAATCGCGATACCATGACCACCGTCCTTGAGAAACCCTATATCCTGATTTTCGATAAGAAGGTGAGCAACATGAAGGATCTGTTGCCCATTCTTGAGAAAGTGGCTCAATCCGGCAAGCCAATCCTCATCATCGCCGAGGATGTCGAGGGCGAAGCCCTGGCGACTCTGGTGGTGAATACCATCCGTGGTGCCCTGAACGTTTGCGCGGTCAAGGCTCCCGGTTTCGGTGATCGCCGTAAAGCCATGCTTGAAGATATCGCCATCCTTACCGGCGGCCAGGTGATTTCTGAAGAAGTGGGTCTGAAGCTGGAAAACACCGAAATTGATCAGCTCGGTCAGGCCGTCACCATTAAGGTGGATAAAGAGAACACCACCATTATCAATGGTGCCGGCACCGAAGATGACATCAAGGGCCGGATTTCTCAGATCAAGGCTCAGGTTGAGGACACCACCTCCGATTACGATCGTGAAAAGCTCCAGGAACGACTGGCCAAGCTCGCCGGCGGTGTCGCCGTCATCAGTGTGGGCGCCGCTACTGAAGTGGAACTCAAAGAGAAGAAGCACCGGGTTGAGGATGCTCTCTCCGCTACCCGGGCCGCAGTTGACGAAGGTATCGTCGCCGGTGGCGGTCTGACTCTTATTCAGGTTTCCAATACTCTTGGCAAGGCCGACTTGTCCTCCAGCACCGATGAAGAGAAGGTTGGTTTTAAAATCGTCCAGCGTGCCCTGGAAGAGCCCATCCGGCAGATCGCCGAGAACTCCGGTGTCGACGGTGCCATCATCGCCGATAAGGCCAAGAGCGAGAAGAAAGGTATCGGTTTCGATGCCGAAGCGATGAGCTGGATCGATATGATCGACGCCGGTATCATTGATCCGGCCAAGGTTGTACGCAGCGCTTTACAGAACGCCGCGTCCATTGCCGGACTTCTGCTTACCACCGAATGTGTTATTACAGACCTTCCCGAGAAGGAAGCTCCCATGCCTCCTGGCGGCGGTATGGGCGGCGGTATGGGCGGCATGATGTAAGACCGGTTCACCGGTTAACATCACCAAGCCTTAGCTAGTGATTCCCAATCAAACGAGTGGAGTGAACTTGTTCATTCCCGAGTGAGTGCAGGGAAAGCAAGGTTTCATACCCCGCGGTTTGCCGCGGTAAGGAGTCGCCAGCGGCGACTTCGGGTCCAGGGCTATGCCCTGGGGTATGTAACCTTTTCATTAGGGCCGGCCGATATTCATCGGTCGGCCTTTTCTAAGGGAGAGCGTCATGAAACGTGATGACTTTGTATTCGCCATCGGTTTTGATGGTAATAAAGCTATAGTCGATAAGCGTTCCCGCTCCAGGTTCGCTAAACTGGATACCCGCAGCCTGGCTGATGAAGGATTGTTCCGTGCCGCTTACAGAAGCGCCGTCTACGATTCAGACCGTAACGCTGCTGAATATGTCCTGGAAAAATTCAATGCCGTATCACCGGTCAAATACGGTAAAAGCACAGATTTGGACAAGGTATTCGGAGTTCAGCCTCCATCCGATGATATCACGGGTATTCGCGCAATCTGACTTGATCAAGCTCTCATTGACGAGCCCAAGACTCCGTGTTACGGTGTCTCGATTTTATATTTATATCTGAAGGCACTTCCAGAATGATGGATTTGGTCCGCAAGCAAGGTTGAAAAGGCACAGAACGCGCATTGTACATGAGGTACATGAGCGCTTCCGGCACTTGATCCGGGTCGAAAGTACATTTTGGAAGTGCCTTTCAAGGCAGGCCAATAATCATGTTAAACAACCTCTCCTTACTTTTAGGTGTCCCCACCGGCGGCGGTGCTGAGGGCTCTTCGGGCAGTTACATCCAGATTCTTATGATCGTAGGTGTTTTCGCTGTATTTTATCTGCTTATTATCCGCCCTCAGCGGAAGAAACAGAAAGATACCAAAACAATGCTGGCAGCCGTCAAGAAAGGTGACAAAGTCACCAGTATCGGTGGCATCCGCGGTACCGTGAAGAATATCTCGGAAAATTCCATTATCGTCGAGGTAGACAACAAGGGCACCACACTGGAGTTCACCAAATCCGCCATCGGATCCGTCGATAACGCGGCCCCGGTTAAAGCATCCAAAGAGGACGAATCCAAAGAATCGTCCGAACAAAAATAACCAGTCCTCCCCGGAAATAAAACGATGACCAAACTCATAAACCTAATCATATAACTTCTACTGATTTCACTGGTAACTTAAAATCTCTACCTCACACACTTATCGT
>DAOVYP010000081.1 GCA_030635565.1 Spirochaeta sp.
CCGAGGTCTTCCAGGAACTCACTGACACTTTTTGAAGATCTGATATCTACTAAAACTTTATTATTCCCCATTCTTTTCTCCGGAAAGAACTCGAAATAATATAATCCGATCAATGCTGTAATCAAATCCGGTGATATGATCTCACCCTCATTGTCAACAACGACCACTCGATCTCCATCTCCGTCGAAACAAAAACCGATATCAGCCTTGGTTTCTTCTATTTTAGCTCTCAGTTGGGCCAGATTCTCAGAAAGAGTCGGATTCGGACCATGATTTGGAAAATCACCGATAACACTATCGTTAATCAGTATTGAATAGTCAGCAGATTCTTTCAGGATTAGATGAATGTTACTCGCGATTGATCCGTTCGAACAATCATAGACCGCTTTTATCCTGTTATCAGACGGTCGGTATTTCTGTAGATATTTGTAGTAGTCCAGGGAAATATCTTTCTGAATGACATGACCTCTTCCATCGATTGAAAATTTATTCCTTTGTTTCAAAATCCTTTTTAAATCATTCAGTCCGGTTGTTGAGTCTATCGGTACTGCGTTTTTTCCAGTTAGCTTCAGTCCATTGTAACCTACAGGATTATGTGATGCCGTTATCATGATTGCACCGTCATAATTATAATGTCCGACAATGAAATATACCGCTGGAGTATCGACGGTACCGATATCAATTACATCAACTCCCCTATCATTCAGCCCTTGAGCAATACTATGGAATATTTCATTTGACGATTCTCTGCCATCCCGTCCAATAACAATTTTATCGCCGGCGATAATTTCGGGTATCGAATGGCCAAGCCGATAAGCTGTTTCCTTGTTCCACTCCTGTGGATACAATCCACGGATATCATTATCCTTGAAAATATTCATCCCGTAAGAATTCCTTTAATCTGAATCCAATGAAGCGATATTAAACCGACAAAAGATGTATTCATGGAAAGTCCGATGCCATATGAATCAGTCGTACTCCTGATTCTACCGTATTGCCTTGATGTGCTTCACCCTGGAATAAACGGTCTTCACCTCCGATCCCAGGAACCATCGTGCCAGGTCAATGTCATGGACGTTGCAGTCCAGAAATATGCCGCCGGATGTCGGTACGAAATTCACCTGGAATTCGGCGTATTCATCCAGATCAACGGTTTGGGACCGGACCAGGAACGGTTCGCCGATGGCCCCTTCGTCTATCAGCTTCTTAGCATAAGCGTAACTCGGATCGAAGCGGCGGACGAATCCGACGAAGAACAGCTTATCATCATGCCGGGAGGCCGCATCCTCTACCTTCCTGCATTCCTCAAGATTGATTCCCATTGGTTTCTCGGTAAAAACGTGGAGTCCTCCTTCAAGAGCCATCATGGACTGTTCCGCATGCATGGAAGAGGTTGTTACGAGAAAAACGGCATCCAGATCGGCCTTTTCCAGCATTTCTTCATAGTCTTTGTAGGTTTCATTGACGCCCAGTTCTTTTTCGGCCCAAGTCAATTCCTCCGGGACAATGGAACAGGCCGCCTTCAGTTCGGCGCCCACCACTTTGTAGCGAAGATTCTGCGCGTGCCGCTTCCCCAGACGACCCAGACCGACGATCCCGATTTTCACCGATTCCATCTTGTCGGCTCCGTATTACGATTACTCCCGGTCCACTTCTACAGGCAGACCCGTTTCCAGGGACTTTTTAGCCGCGAGGGCGATAAGTACCGAGTTCAAAGCGGCTTTGCGGCCCGGAACCTCGACACCGTCATTAACAGCCTTGACGAAATCCCGGAGCTCTTCGGCGAAAGACTCGGCATACCGTTCCAGGAAGAAAAACAAGGGTTTCTCCGACCGGACCCCTTCTGCATCGCTGAGAGATACCGTGGTAGGGGTGTCATTGGTACTGCTTGCACAAGCCCTGCTTCCGAATACCTCAGCTCGCTGATCGTAACCGTAGGTAGCTTTCCGGGAATTATCGATGACGCCAAGAGCCCCGTTTTCGAACCAGAGTGTGGTGATAGCGGTATCGATGTCTCCTTCCCGGCCGATGGCCGGGTCAACCAGAACCGCTCCCGCAGCATGCACCTTCACCACCTCGCTTCCTGTAAGATACCGGGCCATGTCGAAATCATGGATAGCCATGTCCAGGAACAGACCACCGGAGACCCGGACGTATTCTGCCGGTGGCGGTTCCGGATCCCGGGATGTGATTCGCAGCAGGTGAACGTCACCTACCGAACCGTCGATGACGGCCTGTCGAAGAGCCCGGAAATTGTGATCGAAACGACGGTTGAAGCCGATCTGGAATATAACACCGGCCTGCTTCACTACATCAAGAGTTTTTCGGATGACATCGGGATCCTGATCCAGAGGTTTCTCACAGAACACATGTTTGCCGGCCATTGCGGCTTCCCTGGTGATGGTCGCATGGGTATCGGTGGGAGAACAGATCAGGACGGCATCGATGTCCGGGTCGCCCAATATTTCCCTGTAGTCCTTTATCACCCTGGTGATACCATAATCGGCGGCCAAAGCTTCCAGTTCTTTATTTGCGAATGGATCGGTCATAACCGTCACTTCGACTCCGGCCACCCGGGTAGTCAGATTTATGGCATGGACCTTTCCGATACGTCCGCCGCCGATGATTCCGATTCTCAGGTTTTTACTCATTTTCTTCTCCGTTTACAGTCCAGTCTGTTCCCGGATATATTCCCGGGCCTTAAGGGCATATTCGAAAGGATTGGCTTTTGCCGGATCCTGTTCGGCTTCCACCACAATCCATCCTTCGTAACCGGCATCGCCGATTATCTTGAAGATAGAGGGGAAATCCACCGATCCGTCGCCGGGAACCGTGAAGACACCTTCCCTGACGGCTTTCATGAATGGCCAATCTTCCTTCATGCCCACGACATGTATGTCCGCACGTAAATCCTTAAGATGAACGTGACCCACCCGGGATACGAATTTCTTCAACTGCTCGACGGGGTCCGAACCATTGAAGGAAAAGTGTCCCGAATCATATGTTAAATAAACCGTATCCGGGTTTGTTTCATTCAGGAATCGTTCTGTCTCTTCGGGAGTCTGGACGCCGGTACCCATATGATGGTGGAAACAGAGTTTGAAGCCTTCATCTTTCGCAATCCGACCGAGCCGATTGAAGCCGTCCACCAGGGTTTTCCATTCATCGTCGGAGAACTCAGCCTTACCGGCCCGGACTCCGAGCTTGAGATTTCCCTGAGATGAACGGGTCTGCTCCGAAGGTCCGATGACATCGGCGCCGACAACTCGAAGGAATGCCAGCTGCTTACGAAACGCTCTCTCCACATCGGAAAATGGTTTGGAGACGGTAAAGGCGCTGAACCACTGGTTGCAGATTACAAGGCCCCGCAGATCGAGGGCTTTTTTGAGTTCCCGGGCATCGTCGGGGTACCTTCCCCCCACCTCACTGCCGATGAAGCCGGCCAGGGCCATTTCACTGATGCACTGCTGGAAGGTGTTTTCCGCACCCAGTTCCGGGATATCGTCATTGGTCCATCCGATAGGTGCGATGCCCAGTTTAATCTTGTCTTTATTCAGCATAATCCACCCTCCATTAGAACTGTTTCGCCTTCGCGACGTTTTTCTTGATACTCTTGCCGGCTTCTACAACCGCACTCTTTTTAGAGACCTCCGGAGTACCCACCCGCCACCAGGCACCGTAATCACCGGTCATGGACTTCCGGGCTGTCTTGCAGTCGATCAGTGCCGGCTTGTCACTCGCCCGAGCCTCTTTGAGCGCCTTGACGAACTCATCGCTGGATTCGACCCTGTAGCTGTCGTAGCCGACACCCCGGGCCATAGCCGCATAATCGACAGGGATGTAGTCACCGTCCAGCCTATCGGTTTCAGGATTCCGGTACCGGAACTCACAGCCGAAATGAGGAATGCCCTGGGAGGCCTGGAGGTTGTCGATGCAGTGGAAACCGTTGTTGTCAATCAGGATGATATTGATCTTCAAACCCTCCTGCACTGCAGTAAACATCTCGGAATTGAGCATCCAGAAACTCCCGTCCCCTAAAATGCAATAGACTTCATGTTCGGGACAGGCGATTTTGGCCCCAAGGGCGCCGGCAATCTCGTAACCCATGCAGCTGAAGCCGTACTCCACATGATAGGTATCCGGAACCCTGGTCCTCCAGATTCTCTCCATGTCCGAGGGCAGGGATCCGGAAGCCGCTACGACAATAGCATTCTCGGGAATACCGCCTTCGTTCATCAGACCCATTACCCTGGTCTGGGCGAATCCGGACTCGGCATCGTCCAGAGTAAACAGCCGGGTATTTTCGGCCGTCCAGCTGGCTATGGCGTCTTTCACCTGATTGCCCCAATCGGCCTTGTAACCAAGGCTCTTGAGTTCCTGATGAATCTCAGCCAGGGCGAGTTTCGCATCTCCCAGAAGAGGAATCCCGTTCATCTTGTAGGCATCGAATGCGCTGACATTGATTGAGAGCAGTTCCACTTCCGGGTTGTGGAAGTCCCATTTTGAAGCCGTCGTGAAATCGTTGAGCCGGGTCCCGACGGCGATAATCAGATCGGTGTCATGGGCGATTTCATTGGCCGAACTTGTGCCGGTAACTCCGAGTCCCCCGAGGTTCAAGGGGTTATCCCAGAGAAGGACGCCCTTCCCGGCCTGGGTCTCGGCAAAGGGGATGTCGAAATCCGCGGCGAACTTCGCCAATTCCTCACCGGCGCCGGAATAACGTACCCCGCCGCCGCAGATAATCATGGGCTTTTTCTTGCCCTTGATGAGTTTGGCGGCCCGCAGTGCATCCCCGGGAGAGAGGGGCCGGCGGCCGGGTCGATGAACCCGTTTGGCGAAGAACTCTTCCGGGTAGTCGTAGGCTTCGGCCTGGACATCCTGAGGCAGGGCCAGGCAGACGGCGCCGGTCTCCGCCGGATCGGTAAGGACGCGCATCGCATTCAACGAGGCGGTCATAAGCTGTTCGGGCCGGACGATCCGGTCCCAGTATCTGCAGACGGCGCGGAATGCATCGTTTGCCGTATTGGTGTAATCATGGGGAATCTCGATCTGCTGGAGCACCGGATCGGGCTGACGGCATGCAAAGGCGTCGCCGGGAAGAAAGAGAACCGGAATGCGGTTTGCTGTTGCGGTTCCGGCGGCGGTTACCATGTTCAAGGCTCCCGGGCCGATGGAACTGGTAACGGCCATGATTTTCCGCCGCTTGTTCTGCTTGGCAAAGGCGATGGCGGCATGCCCCATGCCCTGTTCGCTGTGGCCCTGGTAGAATTTCAGGCTGTGATCGGATTCCTGGAGTGCTTCCCCGATACCGACCACACAGCCGTGCCCGAATATGCCGAACACGCCTTCGACGAATTTGATTTCTTCGCCGTCCGACTCGAGGTACTGATTGTCCAGGAACTTCACCAGTGCCTGGGACATGGTTAATCGCAGAGTGCTCATTTTGCCTCCTCATAGGGCCTTTCAGGCCAGATTTTCACATCTTCTTCGAGAAGCCATTTATGCTCCTCACGAAAATACCGGGTTGTGGGCAGCCAGCGGTCGCCGGGCAGGTGGGGTATCATCCAGATGTAATACATGGCGTAGCCCGCCCCAGCCACCTGGGAATGAGTTTTATCCGGGCTGATAAGACTGGTGCTTCTGTCCCTGACGGTCTGGGCGTCGTAATCCAGAAGCGACACTCCGAATCCCTGCTCCGGAAACATTCGATAGTGATAAATTTCAGGATGGGGATGATCGTGGGGAGGATAGCTTGACCATTTTCCGGGATGATTGATGACTTCTCCCAGAACCATATTCGAGAACTCGGCATTCTCGCCGTCAAAGACGGTGCGAACCGTCCTGATTGAGGCTTCATTCAGCGATCCGGCACCGAACACATCGTTCCGGATGTCATCCTTGCCGTAATAAACCGCCGGGAAGTACTTTTCGTTCATACAGGCCTCGTAGCAGAGTTCGGCACCACCGGAACCTCCGGTGATTCCGACGGGCATACCCCCGGGGACAAGAATGGCCTCGGGATTCTCATCAAAACAGGATGCACGGACGGCCTTTCGTGTTTCCCCGTCCCAACTGAAAATCACGTTACCGCCTATCAGCAGCAGAGCCCGTTCTTTATCTGCCGAGTTTTCCCAGATTTCGCCTTCGGCCAGCTTCAGGATTCCGAAATCCAGCAGCATGCCCTCGGCATTTCCAGCATCCCGGACAACCATGCTCATACCGTTTCCGTATGGCTTTTCCTGATGTATTACCATATACACTCCATATTGCAAACGTTTACGATAAAGATCAAAAAAACAACCGTTTAATACGGCTCAATCACTTTCACAAATGCTTTACAACAATACACCCGGCAGATACGGATGTAAAGTGCCTATTGTCTGAAAAACAGATAATATGAAAAATATCAGGTTGATCGACGAACGATGAGTTCCGGTTGGAGTGTCATTCGTTCAGTTCTCCTTTCGGAGGGATCCCGGTTGAGCTGTCGTAGGAGTATCTCCGCGGCATAGGCGCCGATCCGGTATTTCGGTTGGTGGATAGTGGAGAGCTGAATATCCGGATGGGAGGCAATGGGGATGTCGTCGAATCCGATGACTGCCATATCTTCGGGCACACGGTACCCCGAATCCCGAACCCCCTGCACCACTCCCATGGCAATAAGGTCATTTTCGGCAAATACACCATCGGGAATAGTGCCTTTCCCCAGGAGATTCCGGATCATTTTATAACCGCTCTGTTCCTGAAACTTGTCGAGAACCACCATGTCCTCGGAGATTTCTATACCGGCACGATTCAGTGCCTTGTGGTATCCGCTAAGACGATCTTCAAGGGAATGCCGCTCCTGCTCGCTGCCGATAAAAGCGATTCTCCGATGCTTCCGGGAGAGAAGATGGGTAACGGCCATGTCCGCGCCTTTGATATTGTCGATCAGAACATAGCTGTGTTCGGTACCTTCCGGATAACTGGAGACATAGACCAGCGGCATATCGGAGGGAATGAGTGATTCGATGTCATCAGCATGATGTGCAATGGAAGAAATAATGATTCCGTCCACCTGCTTCTGAATCAGATTGTTCAGATAATCCCGCTCCCGTTCCGGATTCCAGCTGGTATTACATAAAAAAAGATTGTACCCGGCCTTCAACAACGTTTCTTCGATACCCAGAGCCAACCTGGGAAAAAAGGGACTGGTGATATCGGGGATTATGAGGCCGACGGTCATGGTGGCCCTGTTCACCAGACCCTGGGCGATGGCATTGGGACGGTAACTCATCTCTTCTGCAAGAGCCTTCACCTTCTCCCGGGTTTCCCGGCTGACACCGTATTTCCCGTTCAGGGCCCTGGAAACCGTCGCATATGAGATGCCCGCCCGGGCGGCGATATCCTTGATCGTCGGGTTCATGGGAGTATCGTAAACGTTTAAGAATAAATCGTCAAAGATCTGTACCATAGTGTTTATTGGCTGTATATTGTGGCAACCGCCTTGAGGAGTTGATATGAAAAGGACCTATGTTGTGTTGACCTTGATCCTCACTCTGGCCCTGTTGCTGACGGATGCAGAGGTGGACCCCTGCCGCTATCAGCAGTATTAACAATAACTAATAGCAATGATACTGATAATTATTATGTTAAAATTTCAGAACCGGCCGGCAGTACGACAACCCTTGTGATAACTGATGGGAACATGATTGTTCACATTCCACCATCTGGTTCAGATGACTTTAATATATCCTGGCTGGGTAGTGCCGCAGGAGAAAGCCAGTTTGTTGATATGGTTTTCTATCTTGATGATACAGGTTCTGGCGCGGAAGAAGGCGATGGATATCTTGAAGTCATTGCCGGTCAAAACAATTCCTATGATTTGACTACTTATCTTAAATAGGTATGTATTAAAACTCCGGAAATTCACTAATTATTCAATATTGGTGACCTGAATCCAGTTGTGGCTCGGTATTACTTTAGAGCTCTAGATATCCCTCCGCGAATTTGTCCTCATAGGCTTAAGCCCTTCTATGAGCCATTCCAAGGAGTCGCGCATGGCCTCCGAGAGAATCGCTGCCCGGGCGCCCGAGGCTATCTCGTACCTCGTCACCCTGCTTTAGGCCGTACCGGGACAGACAGTCCAATTA
>DAOVYP010000076.1 GCA_030635565.1 Spirochaeta sp.
GCACCAAACTTTGGAAGACTCTGTGTCAAGGGCCGGTATGGTACGGATTTCACCCATCATGCTTCAAGACTGAAATCACCACTTATCAGAAAGGATATTGATAAGGGCGTCAGGAAGCCCATTGGAACGGAGGGCTTCAGGGAGGCCTCCTGGGAGGAAGCCCTTGATCTGGCCGCAGGCAGGCTGGCAGACACATACGGAAAATCAGGTGGAGACAGCTTTGGCACCTTCTGTTGTGCCAAGGCTGCAAACGAGGATAATTATATATTTCAGAAGTTTGCACGGAGTACTCTGAAGACCAACAATGTCGATCATTGTGCCCGACTTTGTCATGCAGCCTCAGTAGCCGGTCTTCAAAAGGCGCTTGGTTCTTCGGCCATGTCCAATTCAATAGCGGAAATGAAAGATCTGGAAGTCTTCATTGTCACAGGATCAAACACGACAGAGACGCATCCTGTCATCAGTACTTTTTTCAGGGAAGCCGTTGTTAAGAATGGTGCAAAGCTGATTGTCATCGATCCGCGAAAAATAGAGATGACTGATTTTGCGGTTCTACATCTTCAGCACAGGCCCGGAACAGATGTGGCTGTTTTCCAATCCATGGCACATGTCGTTCTGGAGGAGAAACTGTTTAACAGTGATTTCATCAATTCCAGAACTGAAGGATTTGATCACTATTCCAAAAGCCTGGACAAGTTCTCACCGGAATGGGCGGAAAGCATTACGGGTGTTCCTTCAGGGGATATCAGAGAAGCCGCCAGGATATACGCGAATGCGGGAGCGGCGGCGTTTTACTGGGGAATGGGAATAAGTCAAAGTGTTCATGGTACGGATAATACCCTGTCAATTGCAAACCTGGCCCTCCTCTGCGGTCATCTCGGACGACCTGGAACAGGGGTAAACCCCTTGAGAGGGCAGAACAATGTTCAGGGTTGTTCCGATAGCGGGGGACTGCCTGCAGTTTACCCCGGCTATCAGAATGTCAGTGATAAAGAAATCAAGGCAAAATTTGAGGCTGAATGGAATACTGAGCTGAATGAAAATCCCGGTCTGACGACTATGGAGATGTCGGATGCGGCAGGAACAGGGCAGATAACAGACTTCATTATACTGGGCGAAAACCCTCTTATGAGTGAGCCTGATCTTACAGCCGCCCGTCATCATTTCTCCAATCTCAAGAATGTCATTATAATCGATATCTTTTTCAATGAAACTGCGGAGTATGCGGATATTATTTTTCCAGCTGCATCATTTGCCGAGAAAGAAGGAACATTTACAAATAGTGACAGACGGGTTCAGCTGATACGTCCGGTCTTTGATCCTCCAGGTGATGCCCGGGAGGATTGGAAAATTATTCAGGACCTCGCACTGAGGGTTGAAGAAAAACTGGGACGAAAGATCAGTTCCGGTTTCAATTTCTCCTCTTCCTCAGCCATCTGGGATGAAATGGCGGAACTGGTTCCTGAATTCGCGGGTATTACACACCAACGCCTCGAAAAAGAAGGTGGTGTTCATTGGCCCTGTCCGGGTAAAAATCATCCCGGGACACCCTATCTGTTTACAGATACATTTCCCCGGGGTAAAGGTCTCTTTCATATCCTTGATTTACGGTTGGAATCGGAGCAGATAACAGATGAATATCCCTACCTTCTATCTACAGGAAGGGTTATCTATCATAGGTTTGGTGATACAGAGAGCTGGAGGTCAGTACTGGATAAAATTTATCCGAATGCCACTGTGGAAATGCATCCTGAAGATGCGGCCAAAGAAGGTTTAAAATATGGAGAGACTGTCAGAGTATCTTCAGCCAGGGGATCTATATCCGTGGAGCTCAGGGTATCGGAGCGTTCTCCCAGAGGAGTTCTGTTTATTCCTATTCACTTTGCGGAAGCCGCTGTTAATGAGCTTACCCATGATCTGAGAGATCCGGTTGCAAAGATACCGGATTATAAAATCAGTGCAGTGAGAATTACCCGATAATTGATCTCCGGCGTGCTCAGCCCTATACCAGCGGGACGTTCCACTGAAGCAGCTCCAGAGCTCCATGGGGCTGGCGCCGGAAGCGGCAGAGACATGCGTAATCGATGCCCACGCTCCAGAAGGCCGAGGGTTCGAGGAACAGGACATGCCCCAGTATGGATCTGATAGGTCCGCCATGGGAGGCGATGAGTATTTTCCCGCCGTGGAAATCTCTCAGAATATCGTTCAGGGAAGCGATCACCCGTTCCTGCAGTAATTTCAGGGTCTCTCCCCCGGGAGGCGGGATTTTCCAGGGATTGTCCAGCCAGGAAAGCCAGATTTCAGAATCCCTTTTTTCGATTTCCTTCCATCCGAGACCTTCCCATTCCCCGAAATCCATCTCTGCCAGGCCTTCCGAGACGATCACATCGAGTCCGGACTTCCGGGCCGTCGGAGCGATTGTTTCACCGGCTCTTTTAAGCGGGCTTGAATAAAGCCTGTCCGGTTTTTCCTTCAAAATAACCGAGGAAATATCCTCGGCATCCCGCAGTCCTCGAGGGCTCAAGTCCGGGTCGCTCCCCCTTCCGATATACAAACCGGCAGATTCCGGTTCGGCATGGCGCAGAAGGAGTACCTCAGTCACGTTATCAGGCTCATAAGTCCCGGCGAGGACAGATCGAAACGCATAATCAGAAGAACACCAAACAGTACCAGCAGGTCGCCGGTTTCAATCAGGGCACCGTAGACATCTCCGGTCAGCCCTCCCAGCCGCCGGGAGATTCCTGCGGCCATGCCGATGATGCAAAGTGTTACTGCCGCGGTGAGAACAAAACCGGAGACTCCGTAAAAGAAAGCGGTGATGAAGAGAACTGAAAGGATTGACGAAATGATGGCGGCAGGACTTGCTGAGGCGCGGTTTCTGTCTCCCATGCCCCCGGGTCTGGCCGAGGGGAATAAACGCATCATCAGAGGTATTATACCACGGGAAAGTGCGGGAGCTGAAATTAAGGGATAGAAGAGCGCCAGACTGAAACGGCCGGATGAAGAAACCGGATTCGCGGCGAAACCCTGCGATGATATCAGTTCGGCGATTACCGTTATTTGAAGGGCAACCATCAGCAGAAGGGCCAGGGCGCCAAAGGATCCCAGACGGCTGTCGGCCATGATGGTTAAACGTTTATCCCGATCCCGTCCGCCGCCCAGCCCGTCGGCAAGGTCGGCCAGCCCATCCATGTGCAGCCCGCCGGTGATTCCTACGCGGACGGCAACGGCAATCACCGCTGTTCCCGCCGCACCGAAGATCCATCCTCCCGCCCAGGCGGCAGCGGCGGCGATGATTCCCAGAATCAGGCCGGCCCAGGGATAGACAGCGAGAACACGGGAAACCTTTTTCGGGGACCGGCCGGGCACGGGAATGACGGACAGGAAGCGCAGGGCCTCTGCCAGAGCTCTCATGAGGGGTCCTGCAGTTTTATCATTTCTTCAGCCAGTGTTCCCATTTCGCTCAGGAGGGCCGCACCGGCCTCCACCAGGGGCATCACCGCGGCGGCGCCGGTACCTTCTCCCAGCCGGAATCCCAGATCCAGAACCGGTTTGAGTTCCAGCTTCGCCGCCATGGCCCGATGACCCGGCTCGGCGGACAGGTGGCTCAGTATCATCCTCTCCCTGATTTCCGGGACCATGGCGAATGAGGTGAGAGCCGCGGCGCCGCTGATGAACCCGTCGATGAGAACCAGGGCTCCATCGGCCGCGGCGGCGAGCATGGCACCGCACATGGCGGCGATTTCCAGTCCCCCCAGGTTGGCCATGACGCCAATCGGATCGGCAGTATCCGGCTGGTGCAGCTCGATGGCTTCCTTTATAACCATTATTTTCTTTTTCAGGCTCGCATCCCCGATACCGGTACCTCCCCCGGTGACGGTGGCCGGATCCCGGCCGGTGAAGACGGCGGTGAGGGCGGCGGCGGGAGTCGTATTGCCGATGCCCATCTCGCCGACACCGACGATTTTCGCTCCGGTTTCAGTGATGGCATCCCGGGCGGTTTCGATACCGGCGGCCATGGCCAGCAGGGCCTCATCCCGGCTCATCGCCGCCTCAACGCGTATGTTGCCTGTTCCCTTTCTGATACGGCGGACGATTAGATCCTCGGGTTCTTCATAAGGGGTGGCGACCCCGACGTCGATGACTCTGATGACGGAACCGGCTTTTGCGGCCAGTACGTTGATTCCCGCCTTGCCGGCGCAGAACGCTTTGGTCATGACGGCGCTCACGAAAGGAGGGGAGGCGCTCACACCTTCGGTTGTAACACCGTGATCCCCGGCATAGATGAGGGACAGTTTTGAATCGGTGACGGGGCGATCTGTTCCCTGAATACCGGCCAGTCTGATTCCCAGCTCTTCCAGACGGCCCAGGGATCCCGGGGGTTTGAGCAGGGCGTCCATGCGTTCGGCAGCTGCCTGAAGGGCATTGCCGTCCAGGGGTTTTATCGTGGCTATGGTATCGTTGATGAGTTTTTCGGCATTTTTTGGTGTCAAAGCCATTGGCTTTGCGAATCCTGAAGTTCCAGCAGAAATTGCCAGACCGGTACAATTTGTATGACTCCGGATTTTGTTTCAACTCGCTCCGACTCATTTCTGGTTATTATCAGGGATTTATTGAGTTTCTGCTCAGGCATGGCTTCAACCAGGGCTGCAATTTCTCGTATACGGGTATTTTCATCGGCCATGGTTTCACAGACTTGAACAAGCAGCTTCTCCTTGCGGTTGAGCATGACAATAAAATCGATTTCCTTTCCGGTTTTCGTTTTGTAGTAGAAAATATCACTCATCTTACGGCGAAGTTCGATAAAGACCAGGTTTTCCAACAGGTGACCGGAGTTAACGAGAATTCCGGAAGATACAGAATTAACCATTGCATGGTCGATGCAATAAATCTTCTTGGGATTGGCATTACTACGGGTGATGGATGAATCAAAGAGACGGACGGAAAAAAGAAAGTAGCTATCTTCAAGCCATTCCAAATACTGTGAGACAGTTGATTTTTGAAGTTTGTGATTCAGGGATTTCAGGTAACCAAAGAGTCTATTGACTGTATAGAGTAATCCTGCGCTGTCGATCAGTTTATACACAAGATCTCTGAGGGCCCTGGGATGTGAAATATCATGCCGGTCAATAACATCTCGAAAGATAATTGTTTGAAGGTACTCCTGATGAATTTTAATGCGCAGGGTATCGGGCGAGTTAACCACTTCCGGGAAACCGCCACATTCCCAGAATTCACTGAACGCGTTTTGTACAAAACCCCTCTTTTTTGATGAAAGGGGAAGAGTTGCATCCATCTTTTTGTATTTGAGAAATTCTTCAAAGGAAAACGGAAATATCTCCCATGAAAGAGAACGACCACGCATTTGTGTTGCGATTTCTCTGGAAAGCATACTGGCTGAAGACCCTGTGATGTAAATCTCACATTTTTCCAGACGCATAATTCGTTCAATAAACAGTTCCCATCCTGGAATTGATTGTATTTCATCGAAAAAGAAGAAGACCGTTTCTGTATTCCTCTTTTCAGGGAAAAGTGAATAATAAGCATCAATAACAACACCAGGACCGTATTCACGGAGCAGGTGGAGGCGATCATCAAAGAAGTTGATATGGACGATATTTTCTCTTTGAATACCTCTCTTCTCAAGACCGGTAATGATTTGATGCATGAATGTGGATTTCCCGCTTCGTCTGACTCCCATGCAAATAGTGGCTTTTCCTGGGTCTGTTTCAATATGCAGTTTTCTCAAGATACCGATAAATAGGGGAGCCTCCTGGCTATCAAGAATTATCTCTTTCAATACATCTATCATATGCCGCCCCTGGTGTTGAGATCTTCAACTCTCGCAGCATACCATGAAACTGGATGGAAAACAATCCGATTTCGATGCCAATCGGATTGAATTAATCCCGATCGTCGGGTGGGCTGCGATAGAGGTTTTGAGATTGCGCCACGAGTGATCCTTCGCGGATACCACGTCCGTGATCACTGGAGGTCAATTATGGAAAAATTTAGAAAAGGATGTCTCCTCGTCTGCCTGGCGGCTCTCATCATGATTTTCTCATTCTCGTGTTCGCTGGGGATACAGGGCGTCTCATCGGATACGGGTATCAGCCTCTTCATCGGCTCGGACGTCATATCGCGGCTCCTTACGGTGGTCGAATACGACGTAACGACGCTGGACATTGCCATCAAACACGGCGAAACGGTGATCTACACGTTCACCTGGGATCCATCCCGCGGTAGACAACGGATCTTCATACCGATACTCAACGTCGGCAATTTCGACATCGACGTCACCCACAACGGCGTCAAAGACGGCGAGGAAATATCGATTACCGAGACAGCGAAATTCCGGATGGACTTCGGGATTATCACAATCATCAGGATCATCCCCGGGATGGTCGGCGTTGTCGATATCGATCCTGGTGAGGAACCGGGCGGACCTTGCGATGATTTTATCGCTGCGTGGTCCGGAGAAGTGTTTGTACCGGACTTCAGCGGTGGAGATCCCTACCTGGTTGATATGGACTTCAACGTCCTTGACTCTGTCGGTATCGGGATGGTCTCCCGCATTCCCGGAACCGGGACGATTGATGAAAACTTTTCGTATAAAGGTACATGGACCTGTGCAGGAGAGTACATCACCGGTTTGTGGACCGATGCATGGTCAACCGAACTTAACGACTGGGTCATTATACCGTGGGGTCCCCCCATCAATTGGTCGGCGACTTATTCAGTCGATTGTGACCTTTTAACGATCAATGTCGACTTCGCGGGAAATGAACCGCCTATCCCTATGTTGACGTGGGAATTTATCCGAGCGTTTTAGATGAGTTTCTGAGAGTGCAAATACTACGAAAACGATTGGCACTTGCAGGATCCCCCCGAAGATTGGGACGTTTATATGGAGGTAGTCGACTCCGGCAACATCACGCTTATGACAATCGATTTGGACGGAGACGGTATCCCGGAAACCGAGTGGACGCTCTATGCTCTGGCGCCGTGACTTTGCCGAAGCGGTAAAAAGAAAAGAAAGTATCTGTATCAATCGTCGGGGGCGGTTCTTGTTGTCGCGGCACTTGCAGCCGCCTCCCGGTAAAAACCATGGCGATCCCGGTTTCATCACAGGCGGCGATGGAGTCGGCATCCCGTTTGAAGCCCTCGGGCAAGTGATAGTGTTTCAGGATCGCTTCGCAGCATTCATCGTCGGTTCGGCAATACCCATGCTCCTCGATTATGGTGATCACCTTCATCACCGGCAAACTGCATAAGAACTGGTTTGAGTAAGGTAGGATTGCATATAGCCGATCTGAGCTTACAAGCCGAAGGAGAGCCGGAACTTCCCGACTATCCTCAGAATCCGGAATTCCAGGAACGCTTTGGTATTCGCGGTCATCAGATACATCTGGTGGGTGAGGCCGCTGAGGTCCTGGAAGATGCGGCCCAGGGGCCAGGGGGATATGAGTCCGGTTTCCACCTGATTGGATACCAGCAGGGTTTCCCTCTATGCATTTGTAAAGTTCTGAGTTTGAGGCTGCAGAATATGCGATTTTACTTCCAGCTCAATTTTGTCGCCCAGTTTGTTCTTGGCAATTTTCACATTGTATCTCACTTGCAAATTAAGCCAGAACTCAGGTTCAATACCAAAACATTTCCCGAGGCGTAATGCTGTATCTGCTGTAATATCCCTTTTCCCGTGAATAATCTGACTGATCCTGTTGGGTGGAACGTTAATGTCTTTCGCCAGCTGGGTCGGTGAAATATTCATAGGCTCCAGAAACTCTTCAAGAAGAATTTCACCAGGTGTAATTGGTGTCAATTTGTTTTCCATAATTTACCCCCTATGATAATCAACGATTTCAACTTGAATAGCATTCCCATCACTCCATATAAAACAGATACGCCATTGATCATTTATTCGGAAGCTGTATTGATCTTTTCTATCTCCCTTCAGTTGTTCAAGACGGTTGCCTGGTGGGATCCTCAGGTTATGTATTGATACGGCTGCGTGCAAAATTTCCAGTTTCATCCTTGCTATACGTGAAAATTCCCGAAATCTTTGAACATTAATATCATTAAAGAGCCTTTTTGTATCTTTGCATTTATATGACGAGTTACGTCAATCGTCAATGTGGAAATAATTCATCCTGCATTCCATTATTTTACTTTCTGCGGCAGCCCCGCGCTCATCAGATACACTTCATCGGCGGCGGCGGCGAACATCTGGTGGGTGAGGCCGCTGAGGTCCTGGAAGATGCGGCCCAGGGGCCAGGGGGATATGAGTCCGGTTTCCACCTGATTGGA
>DAOVYP010000238.1 GCA_030635565.1 Spirochaeta sp.
AGGAAGTGTACTCCTCTCTTTAATGTGGGGAAGAAACGGGGTAATTCCGATTTTGGAAGACCTTCGATTCCCAGCTTGGACGCCTCGAGATGAACAATGTACAGAAGTGCGATATAGCTGATTACAGCCGGGATAAATGCCGCCCGGATGACTTCGATGTAGGGAACGTTCACCGTCTCGGCAATAATAAAGGCCGCGGCTCCCATGATAGGGGGCATGAGCTGACCGTTGGTGGAGACCGCCACTTCTACGGCTCCCGCCTTGTAATCAGGGTAGCCCACCTTCTTCATCAGGGGAATGGTGAAGGTGCCTGTAGTCACCGTATTGGCAATGCTCGAACCGGACACCATGCCGGTAAGGCCGCTGGCCAGGACGGCGGCTTTTGCAGGACCGCCCTTGAAGCGGCCCATCAGGCTGAAGGCCAGGTCTACGAAATATTTCCCGGCCCCGGCTTTGTCCAGCAGGGCACCGAACAGGACGAAGAGGAATACGATATTCGCCGAAACATAGAGTGGAACGCCGTAGATACCTTCGGTAGACATGGTCATCTTGCTGATGTACTTGGTGAGGGACACGCTCTTGAAGCTGAAAGCCAGGGGCATCCTCGCAGCCATGAAGCTGTAGAGGATGAACACGGCGGCCACCACTGCCAGTGCCGGACCCAGGGAGCGTCTGGCCGCCTCAAGGAGGAGGATAGTCAACATGACGCCGATTATGACATCCCGGAGTATCGGACGGCCCTGCCGGGTATCGATTCCCGAGTAGCCTGGATTCATACTGGCCATAATCAGCTCAAAGGCGATGTAGAAAGCCACTGCACCGGCGACGATTGCCGTAGCGTAGTCCAGGATTGTGATACGGTTCCTGGCACCGAGGTACGCTCCCAGCTTGCCGGCCCGGGGTTTCTTGAGCATCGGATGGGTCAGAAACACCAGGATGATTGCGAAGGTGAGATGAATGGAGCGGACGATTGTGCTGTCCAGAAGAATGACGCTGGGCAGCAGGAGTTGGAATATGGACCAGAGGGCGGCCAGACCGGGTACGAGCCATTTTCCGATTCCCCGCTCCAGGTGGCGGGTTCCGCCTTCAGCTTCCTCCGCGATTCGTTGGGCTTCGGCAAGATTCTCGTCGTCGGGATGTTCCAGTTCTTCAATCATGGGCGTCTTCCATACAAAAAGGGGGACGGAGATTGATGCCCCGTCCCCCGGTCAAACATTATCAACAGGCGGCTTCAGGAAAACCGCCCGGATTTCCGGCAAATTTAATTGATCAGACCGACTTCGCGGAAATACTTCTCGGCACCGGGATGCAGGGGAGCGGACAGACCATCGAGCATGTTCTCGGCGGTAAGAACGCTGTATGCGGGGTGCAGGGCCTTGAACTCGTCGAGGTTGTCGAAAACTTCCTTGACGATGGCATAAACCACGTCATCGGACACATTGGCGGAAGTACAGAACGTCGCTTTCACACCGAATGTATTGACGTCACCATCATTTGAAGCGCCGGGATAGTTGGCGGACACGGGGATGACGGACTTGGCGTAATAAGGAAACTCGGATACCAGGGCTTCAACAGGAACGCCTTCAATAGGCACAAAATGAACACCCTTGGTTCCCGAAGTCGCTTCCTTGAAGGAGCCGTTGGGATGACCGACAGTGTAGAAATAAGCGTCGATCCGTCCGTCCTGCAGCATACCTGCAGCTTCGGCGGCTTTGAGACCTTCGGCCTTGATATCGGAATCGGGATCGATGCCTGCGGCCATCAGGATATCGGTGGCATTTCCACGCTGACCGGAACCGGGGTTGCCGATGTTGACAATCTTACCCTTCAGGTCTTCGAGTGACTGGATGCCCGAATCGTCTGACGCCAGAAGAGATACGGATTCGGGGTGAATGGAGAACACAGCCCGTAAATCTTTCTGAGGATCACCTTCCCAGTCTGCCGTTCCGTTATAAGCCTGGAATTGACGGTCGGACTGAACGATGCCGAACTCGAGGTCACCGGAAATGATGGCGTTCACGTTGTAAACTGAACCGCCGGTGGATTCGACGGTAACCCTGAGGTTGTACTCATCACCTTTCTTGTTAACCATCTTGGAGATGGCACCGCCGGTGGGATAGTAACCCCCGGTGACACCACCGGTACCGATTGTGACAAACTCACGGCCACCGGATGATTCTCCGCCACCTTTGGCGAAGCCGAATCCGGCAGCAAGAGCCAGAACCAATAAAACTGATAGAAGCTTTTTCATACGTTCCTCCGTATTAAATTTTCTCTTTTTTCAATCGACTTTGCAGCAATGTTCTATTTGGATTTTCACCGTAACAGTCAAAATTGCCGTAAACCAGAAGATTGTGATACCGATAAGGGAAAAAAGACCCACCCGCCGCCAATAGGCATCTCGGTTTCAATCCTGACGATATTCATCCTTAGAGGATGTTTTAACAAATTATCGAAGACGAATGGATGTACAATCCGTCTTTTTATCAATGATAGTCAAACCGGATACAGGACGCAAGTCAAGTTTTTATTACTTATAACGCGGCACTTCATTGCCGGAATAATGGATGCTGAAACTATCTTGTCAGTCCGTTTGGCCGTCTTCAGGTGGATCG
The DNA here is from genome assembly GCA_030635565.1 of Spirochaeta sp. Taxonomy (GTDB): domain Bacteria; phylum Spirochaetota; class Spirochaetia; order DSM-2461; family DSM-2461; genus UBA2779. Next base: position 2,616 of record DAOVYP010000238.1, read on the forward strand.
GGGTATCGTTCCCGGATATTTTGCAATGTTGGAAGAACGGAGAAAAAAGCGTCAATCAGTTCAGGATCGAATTTACGGCCGGATTCATCACTCATGACTTTAAGAACATCTTTTTCGTCCCAGGCTTTCTTGTAAACCCTTTTCGATCCGAGGGCGTCGTAAACATCGGCGATGGCTACGATTCGGGCAAATACGGGTATTTCTTCCCCCTTAAGTCCCGGAGGGCGTTCTTCTACATCCTTGATATACTTATCCGCTTCGAACAGGTCTCCGATATCCCCGGGATAACCGCTTCCGTCCCAGTTTTCATGGTGGTATAAGGCCACTTCCTGAGCAATGGAATTCAATTCGGTCTTATCGAGAAACTGCCTGGCTCCAAGCCAGGTATGGGACTGCATCACCCGATACTCATCGTCATCGAATTTGCCGGGCTTCTTCAGGATGATATCGCTGATACCCACCTTGCCGACATCATGGAGCATCGCCGCCATGCGCAGAATATCCTTGTTCTTGTCCCGCTCATCAGGATCCATGTTCCGGCGGTTGGCCCAGGCTTCGTAGATTTCCATAGCGTAGGATCCAACCCTGTTCACATGGAAGCTGGTTTCCCTGGGATCCCTCAAGCCTGCGAAGCCTGTGATTGTAATCAACAGGTTACGGGTCATCTGAGCCCGTTGTATCGCCTTGGAGCCGAATCGAGCGAACAGTTCGAAGAAAGGTTCGTCTTCAGATTTGAAAGTAACGAAATTGCCCTTATCGTCACGGGCGTTCAGGAGCTGCATGACACCGAGTAAGTCGCCATCGCTGGAAACAAGGGGGAAAGTAAAGCTGGAAACCGTTTTGTATCCCGTCCGTTTGTCGAATGACGGGTCAAAATGGTAGGGAGCCTTGCCGCTGATGGCGTACATATCCGGACAATTGATAATGGTTTCGTGATTTGCCACGAAACCGGCAATCGATTTATCACTGATGGGAATGGAGAAATAAGAATAGACAAGTTTCTCACCGGGCTTCAATTTGGCCTGAAACGTATCGTTCTGAGTATGGGAGAAGGCGAGTTGGCCTCCCTCACAGATGTAAACAGTACCCGCGTCAGCGTTCGCCTCCCGCCGGGCCAACAACAACAGCCGCTCCAGCAGGAGGTCGAGGTCTCTGATACGGTCCAGTTCCCGATCAATATCAAGAATCTGGTTCAATCGATCGGTGGAAGTCACGTTTTGTGTGCTCATCTCTTATTACAGTAAAGGAATTCTATCATCTACACCATGATTTTTATGACAAAACACCCGTTCACGTCATTTAACGATCTAGAAGGTCAGTTGAGGTTCTTTAAAATGCTATTTTGTAAGAACCTCAATATGGGGTCGAAAGCTTATTTTATTAGTATGTAATAAAATAAGCTTTCTAAAGGTCTGGGTAATTCCAAAAATATTCTATTTTTGAAATTACCTCAGTTAAACTGCAGTTTCATCACGCTCATTCGACTGGAAATTGACAACGACCATTTCACTGTCCAGTTTTCCAAGGACGACTTTGACTTTCCCATGTACGGAATCCGCCTGATAGGCATCCAGTGCGGCACGATCTTCGTGCTCTGTGATGAGAACCAGATCGTAGGATGCCGGGCCATTGAGGATATCCACACCGGTTTCAATAGTCAGCATTGCCGGGACCCTGCCCCTCATGCCTTCCAGTTCTTTCCGAGCAGTTTCGATATCACTCTTATTTTTAAATCGCCACATAACGACATGTTTAATCATACTTGCATCATACCGGATGCCCCGCACTATTGGAAATAATCCTTGTTAGACGGCGATGTGACCTTACTTATTGACCAAGTCTTCCCCTGTCAGTACGATAGTCCGGCATGCCCCGTCGGGGCAAAAGGAGACTAGAGCAATGGCGAGAAACACGAAAACACGTGGAAAAGTCGTCCGCCGACTC
>DAOVYP010000273.1 GCA_030635565.1 Spirochaeta sp.
AATGTACTCATTAGAGTGGGGTAGGACTCATGAAAGGAATAGTGTATTCACAATACGGATCACCGGATGTCCTACAGCTCAAAGATGTGGAATTGCCGATCCCCAAAGACGATGAAGTACTGATAAAGGTTCATGCGGCATCTATAAATGACTGGGACTGGGGCCTGTTAAGAGGTAAGCCATTCATGAACCGCCTGTTATTCGGACTTCCAAATCCCAAATCCAGAATACTCGGGAGTGATATTGCAGGGCGAATTGAAACAGTTGGCAGCAGGGTCAAGTTATTTCAGCCGGGAGATGATGTGTTCGGGGATATCTCCGGAGGCAGTTGGGGCGGTTATGCCGAGTATGTCTGTGCACGTGAGAATTCTCTGGCATTTAAACCGGTCGATATGACTTTCGAGGAAGCTGCGGCCACACCTCAGGCGGCACTGCTCGCCCTGCAGGGTCTTCGGGATAAGAGAAAGGTTCATTCGGGGCAAAAGGTTCTGATTAACGGTGCCGGTGGCGGTACAGGGACTTTTGCGGTGCAGATAGCCAGATTATTCGGGGCTGAAGTGACCGGTGTGGACAGCACTGAAAAATTGGATACAATGCGTTCGGCCGGCGCTGACCATGTCATTGATTTCACCCGGGAAGATTTCACCGGGAACGGCCGGCATTACGATTTTATTCTCGACCTTGTGTTAAATCGGTCGGTGTTCAACTGCAAGCGTGCATTAGCTTCCGGGGGCATTTATGTCATAGTCGGAGGTTTAACTGTTCGACTTTCCCAGGCTGTAATCCTGGGGCCATGGATCTCCATGATCGAGGGTAAGAAAATCGTACTTTTACTGCATAAACCACAGGCAGGCGATCTGGATTTTATCGCAGAGCTTTTTGAGGCCGACAAAATCAAGCCTGTTATTGATAAGTGTTACCCCCTGGCTGAAGTTCCTGAAGCTCTCAGGTATTTCGGAGAAGGACACGCCCGGGGAAAAATCGTCATAACTATGGGGCATGACAATAATATGTGATGGCAGGGAAGTATCGCGTTCACTGGTGAGTAAGCTCGGAAGATTCATCATCTGATTCTACAGACACAGAAGAATCGGAACGGTAGTTTCGCCAGAAGCCGGGCCCGGGACTTCCGCACTGCTCATGTCGGAATCGGCAGCATGAGGATGATATCAACTGCATGCCCCGCTAACGGTACGGGAGGTCAACACATTACTACTCCAAGCCCCTAAGCAATCAGGCGTAACGGCTAGGCGTTGTCCGTGTAAAGCACAACCTTGTTGCGTCCGCTTTTTTTAGCTTGATACATGGCCGCGTCGGCCTGGCGGATAATCTCCTCACAATTGGAGGCGTTCTCGGATAATTCCGCCACCCCAAGACTCATGGTAATTTTGATTTCAGTATTTTCGATTTGAATGGTGGACTCCTCCACTGCCCTGCGCAGTTTTTCCGCAGCCAACACTGCACCTTTGGCTGAAGTCTCCGGGAGGATAATGACAAATTCCTCGCCGCCATAGCGGGCAACGATATCCGACTTTCTCAGGTGGGAGATTACGTTGATCTGGCCGATCACCCCGGTCAGCAGGTTGGCGGTCTGACGCAGTACTTCATCTCCAACACTATGGCCATACGCATCATTGACTCTTTTGAAGAAGTCGATATCACTGAACAACAGGGACAGATCGGCATGATATCTTCTGGCCCGGGCGACTTCTTCGGTAAAACGGGCCTGAAAGTAGCGCTTGTTGTACAAACCGGTGAGATAGTCAGTAAGGCTCAGCTCTTTGTACCGGCTTATTTCATCGAAAAGTTTATCGAGTTGATCGCCGGAGGACAGTTCGATGATATTGTGCAGTTCTTTGATTTCTTTTTGTGCTTCCAGAAATGCTGTTTCCAGCTTGTTCTGATAAAAGTGGATTAAGTCGCGAATCGAGACGATCCCCATCACCGTGTCTCCGGATACAACCGGTATATGACGGATATTGTGGGTCTTCATCTTCATATATACGATGTTGTAATCTTCGGAAATATCTGCCGTGATCGGATCGACGGTCATAAACTTTTCCACCGGATCACTCAGCGGGATATCCTGGCCCTTTTCCTTACCCCGGGCCAGCAATTTGAGCAGATCCCGTTCCGTCAGGATACCCACCAGGATATCGCTCCGCATCACAAGAATGGCGCCGATACGATGACCTGCCATTCTATCGATGGCGATATTCAGCGTCTCAGATGCCTCCACCATAACCGGATGCTCAGTTATCCAATTATCAATTTTGGTATTCTGGTCCATATGAAAGATTCCAGTCTTAATGATTCACCTAAGCATTCACTATTTTCCGGACCTCGTCAAGGAACTGCTCCCACTGTAATGATTTGTAGAATATCTGCTGCATCCCGAACTGACACGCCAGAGAGACGAATGGTAATAAGAATTGATCATTCCGGAAGCGAAGCCCGAAGGCGAAATCGGTGAAGTTATGCACAGATTCTGCAAGCCGATGCAGAAGGGCCTCGTCTTCGGCGGCGGGATATCCATTGGAGGAGGGTGACCACACGAGAACTGATCCGTAATCGAACACGACGTGTTTTAACTGCGAGGGTGGGAACTTCAGTCAACTGCGTGCTGCTTCACGAATTCACGCAATGCGGCGTTAACCAGGGTTTGGTAGCCAATCTTCTGTTCTCCGGCGCGTTTCTTGAAAAACAGTATCAGATCATCGTCCAAACGAATGGTTGTCGACTTCTTCTTTGGATTGTGGAAACGACCTCGAACGCCTGATGAGAAATCATATTCGTCTTTCATTTCATACTCGTCACTCATGACCTTCGTATTGTCTTCTTTCATGGTTGGTTGGTTCTCTTGCCGAGATTATACGGATGACTTCTTCTCCGTTTTCATTGAAGAAGAGATTCACGACTACCAGGATGCTTCGTCCAGCTGTTCGCCCTAAAGACACCCAGCGCTCCTCGAAATAACTGAATCTCTCATCCAGGATTGACAGGTGCAGGGGATCGTTAATAATATGTCTGGCTTCTTCAAATAAGATTCCGTGCTTTCTGATATTGGATTCACTTTTTTTCGGATCCCATTCAAAGAGCATCATTCAATATATGTTGACGTAAGTACAATGTCAATACTTTCTGGAATGAATAGTAGGGCCGACAGGAGGTCAGGAAAACAAAATGCAAATCTCCTCTGGATGAACACATAGGCACTTACAGATATCAGATATGTGTCAGAAATGGTGATGTGGTGCACAGATGGAATCCTGCAGCCGACTTTCCGGAGGAGGCAGCTCTTCTGGCATCGGCAAACCATATTTTTCGGCAATTGCAGTGAGTCCGCCTGTAAAGACGTTGTAAACCTCGGCATTGATACCCATGTCACGGGCACCGATGACGTTGTGCTCCAGATCGTCGAGAAATACCACCTCTTCCTGACGGCAGGGATCAGCTTCAGTCGATAGCGTATCAAGCAGGAGCTTATAGATTGCCGGCTCCGGTTTGTTCAGTTTCACCCGTCCGGAAAAGATCCGGTGGTCGAAGATATTAAGCCAGAGATCTCTCTCCTCAAGAGCCGTGCAGAACGATTCGGGCATGTTCGATAAAACCGCAAGGGTGAGACCGGCTTTTTTCAGATTCGGGAGCCAATCGACTGTTGTCCGGTTCGTATCGGACCAGATCTCCACATCCAGAGCTGCAAGCCGATGCAGAAGGGCCTCGTCTTCGGCGGCGGGATATCCGGCAGCGACTCGATGCCAGTACTCGATATTGCTGATTGTATCCCGGTCGTAGGGAGGGCGCTCAAGGTAATATCGTTCAATCAGAACCGAAGCGGGAATTCCGGCGGTAGTCGCGAGACGGGCACAACCATTGGAGGAGGGAGGCCACACGAGAACTGACCCGTAATCGAACACGATGTGTTTTATCTGCATGACGAAGAGTCTACAGTTCTGCATGGGCGGAGACAAGGCAGCCTGCAAGATGGGATATCATTAAGATCCTGATGAAGTAGATTTATTGACCAGTCTATTTTATTTCAGTGTGGAGAAAAAATAGAATTTTTCACGGTTACATATCTCGCGGTTATTTCTAATTTACCTGTTTGCAAGTACCTCGTCATGGTGTCGAATACTTAATTTAT
>DAOVYP010000291.1 GCA_030635565.1 Spirochaeta sp.
CATGCATGGTGGATGTGGCCAAATACTTCATCAACTTCCTCAGGGATGAATCCTGTGGGAAGTGCACCTCCTGCCGTGAGGGGAACCAAAGGATGTACGAGGTCCTGGACAACATCACGGAGGGAAGGGGGAAGAGGGGCGATATCGAGCTCCTGGAGGAGCTGGGATGGGTAGTGGCTGAGGCTTCACTCTGTGCCCTCGGTGGAACGGCGCCGAACCCGGTCCTGAGCACGATCAAGTACTTCAGGGATGAATACGAGGCCCATATCGAGGAGAAGCGGTGTCCAGCCGGTGTTTGTAAGGCACTGATTCAGTATACCATCGATGCCGAGCTCTGCACGGCCTGCGGCCTTTGCCGGAAGGCCTGTCCGAGCGAAGCTATTTCAGGGGCAAAGAAAGTTCCCCACAAAATAGACCAGGAGAAGTGTATCAAGTGCGGCATGTGTGTCGAGTCCTGTAAGTTCGATGCGGTAAAGGTCCACTAGGATTCCGACGAAAAGCGGAGAGGAATGAAGACGATGATCGAATTCACCATCGATGGAGTGGGAGTTGAGGGGGAGGAGGGAAGCACGGTACTGCCCGTCGCCCTGGAGAACGGTTTCGATATTCCGCACCTGTGCTACCACGATGAGGTGAAGCCCTATGGGGCCTGCCGCCTCTGCCTGGTTGAGGTGGAAAAAGGAGGCAGACGGAGGCTAACGGCTTCCTGTACCTATCCCGTTCTGGAAGGGATTCAGGTTTTCACCAGCACGGAAGAAGTGCAGAGGGCAAGGAGGGTAATCATTGAGCTCTTGCTGACCAGGTGTCCGGACAGGGAGGCTCTCCAGGAGTTGGCATCTCAGATGGGGGTTGAGAAGCCCCCCGATAAGATCGTCCAGGGTGAAGAGAAGATGCTGTACCGTTACTGTGGCGGCAGTCGGGCCATCGGACTCGGCCACCGTCCTGACTGCAGCGGCGGAGGAAACATGCTCCAGAACCATCTTCAACCCGGGAAATGCCCGGCGGATCTCCCGGAACACCGGCAGGAAGGCCTCTTCCCGGTCCAGCACCGGTGCCGAAGGATCTTCCCCGTGAACGCAGAGAACGGTACCGGTATCCTCCATCGCCGACAGGGCACCCTCAATCTGCCTCCAGTCGGTAAGGCCTCCGGCACTGTTGGTGGTGGCTCCGTCGGGATAATATTTCCCTGCAGGCACACCCGCGGCGGCCAGAGCCCGGACATCGGCCTCCGTGGTCCCGGGCATCAGCCGGAAGGCGGTGAGCACTTCCAGACCCGGTGCGGCATCCTCGGCACGGCGGCGATATTCGAGAACCTCCCGGGCCGTTACCAGGGGCGGCGTCGTGTTGGGCATGGCCAGGATCCGGCCGAAGGAAGAGGCATGGGCCCGTGCATAGGACGTCATGGCATCCCCCTGCCGCAGGTGAACGTGCCAGTCATCAGGCCGGGGGAGGGAGAAAATCAAAGTTCATCACCCCAGGCGATCCGGCCCTTCCTGTCGATATAGGCGATGTTCTCACCGTCCATAACCAGGGCCCGTCCGTTGCGGAAGGTCTCGGCGTAGGTGAATCTGGCCGCAATCGCCATTCGGCCCCTGCGGTCGATGAATCCCACCAGGTTGTCGGATTCCACAGGGGCCAGACCCTCGGAAAAATCACCGGCCCATCTGTAAACCGGGGGGATGATTTCTTTACCCCGGGGGTCCAGGTATCCCGCCAGACCATCCCGGACAAAGAGGGCCCTCCCGTCGCGGAAAGGGGCCGCATAGACGTATTCAGCCGGAATCACCACCTTTCCCCGGCGATTGATGAAGCCGCCCATCTCATCCATCACAACCAGGGCTCTCCCGTCGGAAAAGGGCTGGGCAAAGCGGTATTCCAGGGGCACCGCCACCGCTCCACTGCGCTTGATGAAGCCGTACCGCCCCTCTTTCACCACAAGGGCCCGGCCCTGTTCGAAAGGACCGGCAAAATCATAATCGTGGCGGAAGACGACACGGCCGCGCCTGTCGATATAGGCGGCGCCCTCCGCATTCTCCACGGCGGCCAGGCCCTCCGAAAATTCCCCGGCCTTGAGCCAGATGGTATCGACGGCCCAATTCCCCCGGGTATCCAGATATCCGGCGGGACCGTCCTCTTCGGCTACGGCCATGGCCCGCCCCTGGTTGAACTTTCCGGCCACCGGAAATTCGGCCGGGATAACCAGGCGTCCGCGGCGGTCGATCCAGCCGCCTTTTCCATTAATTAACACAAGGGCCAGACCCTCGGAGAATTCGTCGGCATCCTCGAAATCCGCGGGGATGACCGTTTCCCCTTTTCGATCGACAAATCCGACTTTATCCACGCTGTAAATACGGAAGAGAACGGGATCGGCACAGGAGCTGATCAGAAGGAGACTCAGAACCATAACAAGAAGGCCGGATCGGCGTATGACGGGCATGCTTCCACTATAGCCCGGCCCATCCCGAACGGTCTATGATGTGGGAAAACGCAAGTCCCGCCACGGCGCCAGAGGTCAATTGACAATGAACGACAAGACACTCCCATTCGATCAGAAAACCATTCGGGAAATAGCCAGAAAATTCCCGACGCCATTCCATATTTATGATGAAAAAGCCATTCGGAAGGCGGCACGATCCTTCGCCGCCGCCTTCGACTGGGCACCTACGGGATTCCGGAATCATTATGCGGTGAAAGCCTGCCCCAATCCCTACATCATAAAAATTCTGGCCGAGGAAGGCATGGGAACCGATTGTTCATCAATGGCTGAACTCATCCTATCGGAAGCCGTCGGCATCAAGGGAGACCAACTGTTCTTCTCCTCAAACAATACTCCCCTGGAGGAGTACCTGAAAGCCACGGAACTCGGTGCCGTCATCAATCTGGACGATATCACCCATCTGAAGTACCTGGAGCAGATCGGCCTTCCCGAAACCCTCTCCTTCCGCTTCAATCCCGGCCCCATGAAGAAAGGAAACGACATCATCGGCAAACCTGAAGAGGCCAAATACGGCCTCACCCGGAAACAGATGATAGAGGCCTACGAAAGGGCAAAAGAAAAGGGCGTGAAACGCTTCGGAATCCACACCATGGTGGCGTCAAACGAACTCAATGTCGCATACTTCGTGGAAACCGCCGATATACTGCTTCAGCTCCTGGCGGACATCACCGAGGAAACCGGCATCACGATTGATTTCATTAATTTCGGCGGCGGCATAGGAATTCCCTACCGGCCGGAGGACAATCCGGTAGACCTGCAGGCCGTCTCAAAGGGTATCAAGAAGCGCTACACCGAATATGTTGTTGCCGCCGCCCTGAAACCGCCGGCCATTTATTTCGAATGCGGCCGGGTGGTTACCGGTCCCTACGGATATCTGGTAACCGAGGCCATCCATGAAAAGCACATCTACAAGGAATACATCGGGGTGAATGCCAGCATGGCAGACCTGATGCGCCCCGGACTCTACGGCGCTTACCACCACATCACGGTTATGGGCAAGGAGAACGACCCCGCGACGGAAACATATGATGTAGTGGGGAGCCTCTGCGAAAACAACGACAAATTCGCAATCAACCGCCGGCTGCCGCCCATCGAACGTGGAGATCTGGTGGTCATCCACGATACAGGCGCCCACGGCCGTGCCATGGGATTCAACTACAACGGAAAACTCCGAACCGCCGAACTTCTCCTGAAGGAAGACGGTGCCGTACAGGAAATCCGCCGCAGGGAAAATCTGGCCGACTACTTCGCCACCCTGGATTTTCCCGGGCTGCCCTAGGACGGCTGCAGCAATGTTTATCAAAGCGGAAATCTGGACCGTCGGCAGGACGGGAAACGGAATGGCGGCTCTGCTCCGACTGCCCTCCTCATCCCGCTGTGTCCCGGTATACGTCGAGCCGGCCGAAGCACAGGCCATTCTCACCTCCCTGGCCGGGGTGAAGGAAAAACCGCCCCGCCTGCCGGATGTCCTCAATTCGTTCAGCCTGGCGGTATCGGTGAAACCCGAATCGATCGAAATCCTCAAAGGCGGTTCTCCGGGATATTACCGATCGGTGATCCATTTCTCCGG
>DAOVYP010000093.1 GCA_030635565.1 Spirochaeta sp.
ACCGCCGGCCTTCGGCAGGGCGCGCCGGGAGTTCGCCGATCGAATAGTCGTTGATTCCTTTCCGCCCCGGGACGAATATTTTCACTGGCTGAAACGGGGGGATATTGTCATAAGCACCGCTCTGCAGGAGAATTTCGGTCTATCGATAATTGAGGCGGCATATGCCGGATGCTGGCCGATCCTTCCAAACCGTCTGGCCTATCCTGAAGTGATGCCGAAATGGGTGAGGGGTGCATGTTTCTGGAATAATGAGAAGGAATTTGAATCCCGACTTGAAAGGGTCCTGAAGCTTCATTCTGACCGGAGAGTCAAACTGACCGGCCCTTTAAGCCGATGGCTCAGAAGGTATGACTGGATGTATCAGGCCGGAAAACTTGACGATATTATCGAAGAAACTGCGGTAATTTAACCCGGGATTCCCCGGATCAGGGCAGTTTCTTTGCCTTGATCCTTTCCATGGCCCAATGGGTGTATCGCCTCACCTTCCGATCCGGATCCTTCTCCAATAACTTGAGGATATGCTCACCCTCCGGTGTGGCAAGGGATTCAAGAGCCCTGGTTACTTTGATCCTCACATCCCTGTCCGGATCCCTTGCGGCCAGAACAATTCCGCGGTACGCCGAATCGGTGGCAATTTCCACAAGCAATTCCGCCGAATCCCTCCGGATCTGAGGTTTCCGGTGACCGAGCTTTCGGATGAGTATTTCGACGAATCCCGTGCGGGTGAGAATATCGGCCAGGAATGGTTTGAGGGAAGGGATATCTTCCCTCAGCAGATCAACAAGCGCATCTTCCCCCTTATCGCCCATGGCGGTAAACACAACGGCGATTCGGTCCCTGAGTATGGCTTCCGAATCCTTGAAATGTTCCACAAGGGAGAGAATTGACTTTTTGTCTGTTTTTAATGCCATAGCGGTAATCAGCTCGTTATGCAGCGTCTCTCCCCGATCGAGAAATCTCACCATGGCCGCCACCGATTCAGGTGTTTGACTTACTGCCAGACCTTCCAGTGCCGCTGTCCTTACAACGGGGGACTCATCGATATCCAATAATATGGTTTCAAGGGCCTCAAGGAATTTTTCCGTTCCCTTCACTCCCGCGATACGCGCCGATTCCCTCCGTACCCGTTCAACAGGATCCCTGAGAAGCGCCAGTGCAGGACCTGTCGCCTTGAGTTCGCCGGCGTCAAGAAGGGCTCTCAGACAGGATATACGCACCTCAGGATCCGCATCATTCAATCCTTCCCGTATTTCCCTGGCGAATGAACCAATACCGACAGTGGGAAGGCAGGAAATCAAAGCCGAGCGAATCCCGGCATCAGGAGAAGCCAGGATGAAAGAAGCGCGTTCCTCCAGCGCCTTACGATTCATGGAAGCCAGATGGGTCGCGAATTCCCTGGCCTGATCCATGGGTAGAATCGGCAGATTTTCAAGTATCGTCTGCAGAGTATGATCCAGATGCCAAACTCCGAGACAGCGCAGGGCTCTCAGACGGATATTATGGCTGAACAGTGACCTGTCGGATTCGAGTATGTCCAGAACAGGCCCAAGAAACATGGAAGGCGGCAGCTGGGCCATAATGTCAAGAAATGCCTCATCGGCAGTAAAAGATCGATCCTTGAGAAATTCAAGCAGTACGTCCCTGAAAACCGGCGCCTCTCCGGGAGGCAACAAGGGCAGTACAAATCCCAGAACATCAGGATCATTCCTTCGCTTCCGAAGTTCATCCCGTATCAATGAGCGGGCTTTTTCATCCCCTCTGATGCATGCAAGGCTGACGGCTGATCTGTATAATTCCTCCTCATCGGCCTCCCTGATCGGATCAGGGCGACTGAATGCCTTTTCAGACAGATGGGATATCAGGCCGGTATTCCCCCCTTCACTCAGCAGCTTCGCACCAAGGAGAAGAACATCAACGGAATTCGTGGATTTAAGCTTTTCCAGGAATCCCGTTACGCCGACAGATACGGCTTTGGTGAGCAGATCACGACGCCTTTCCCAGTCCTCGCGGTCACCCCGGTTGGCCTCGGTGAAAATCCTCTCCAACGCTCCGGACTTCTCGAGGAATCTCGAGGCCGCCAGACGGGCTTCGAGAGATTTGCCCTTCAAAGCTGTAATTGCGACGTTTTCATCTTCTTTGGAACCGATCTTCAACAGCTCAAGGACATGCACAGACTGCAGGGCATCCATACCTGCGGGATCGAGTTTCCACCTGTCCGGGAACGTGGAATCGATACGTTCCCTGGCACTTTGCCTCACTTCCGGTACCGGATCATCCAGCACCATGGTCATCAATGCGCCGAAGAGCTCTTCCAGATCCTCATCGCCGACCTCCCGGGCCACTGTCCTGCGAAGCAGAGGGTGTGAATCGGTAAAGTACTCCTTCACAAGTCTGATCGATTTCGGATCATCGTCGGCCAGCAGTACCCGCAATGAGAAAAATCTGACCGGCCATTCCGGGTCACCTGAGAGTTCACGGACCTCTTCGAAGCATACTGACAGCAACTTTCTGGCCTTCCTCCCGTCGAAATCCCGTCCGCGGGCGGACATGGCCATTTTTCTGATGAGGAGAATGTCATGATTCTCTTTCAGCCAATTCCGGAATACCAGGGCGACGGAATCTTTTCGCAGAGCGGCAATAAATACCGGAAACATGCCTTCTTCGGGTGCCAGTTTCAACAGTCTCTTCGCATCTTCGGCTCTTTTCCGATGCTCCAGCTTACGTACCAGATGTTCTGCGATACCGAAGTGAGAGATAACTTCGTCACCCTTTCGCCGTATGAGGGCTTCAACAAGTGCCGGCCTTGAGAGAAGTCTGGCCGTAATTCCGTGATCCTGCTGCCCCAGGTCCATTTTCCTCAACGCCGATTTCACCAGCCTGATCCTTTTCACCAATACGATCAGTATGATGACAAGTACCGCCACTGCCGCAGCCGCAGCGATCCAGATATATACGGGGACGGAATTGACGAATTCAAGAACTGCTTTGATTATATCGTTCATCGATTTATTCCTTTGACATTAAATATCACGAGCGGTTTCTCCTTACCCTTGACTTTCACCGGTTTGCGCTCCTCGAGTTTGAACCGGTCTCCGAGCAGATCTCGCGTGGACTGGGTGATGATGATTTCTTCAGCGCCGGCGACACCTTCCAGCCTGGCCGCGGTGTTTACCGTATCCCCGAGAACGGTATAGTCCATTCTCCTGCTGGAACCGACGTTCCCGGCAACCAGAGGACCGGAAGACATTCCTACCGCTATTTTGAGTCTGGATGCATCTCCCCTGAAGAATGTTCTATCCCGGGACCGGACAAGATCGTGTATCTGCAATGCCGAAGTAACGGCAAGAACGGCATCCTCTTCCTCGGATTTCATAGGGACCCCCCAGGCTGCCATGATGCAGTCACCGATGAATTTGTCGATATAGCCATGGTTGTTGATAACCAGCTCCACAGCTTCGCTGAAGAACGCATTGAGCACTTCGATGATGTACTGAGGATCCTTGCCTTCCGAAAATGCCGTGTATCCGGTAATGTCGGCAAAAAATACCGTAGCTGTTTTTTTGTCACCGCCGGGTTTCACAAGATCCGGATTTTCCGTAATGCTTTTCACCAGATCCTCCGACAGATATCGGGAGAACATATCCTTGATTCTTCGGCGCTGTTCAACCGCCATATCGGCCCTGGTTTTCAGATCTCGTTCCCGGGTCTGGTCTGTGAACAGGAGTGTCAGTCCGTCATTACGACCCTTGACACCCCGAAGCGGCGCCAGATTCAACGCATAATCCATATCCTCATCGTTGGACTTTTTGAAAATTCCCTCAAGACCGGCGTATTCTCTGCCGTCTTCCTGAGCTTTGCCGATAGTATTGAGCATTTTTCGGCCCAGGGTTTTTTTGAATTTACCCGAAAAATCAGTTCCGATATCTTTGCCGTCAAGCGTGAAAGCCTTTTCAGCAGCCTGATTGTAGTATCTGATTTTTCCATTCCTGTCCGTTGTTATCAGAAGATTCGTCATAGACTGGAAAATGGAATCCTGATATCGCTCCAGAGCTTCGATACGTGCCAGATAATCCTTCAGTTCCTTCATCATGCGTGCATTTTCCAGAAGACCCCCGGCCAGCCGGTTAAGAGAATCCAGATAACGGAATCGTTCGTTTCCGTAGTGGTTTTCTTCCCGACTGTTCAGAAAAAGGGCTCCGACACGCCTGCTGCCGGCCTTAACCGGCAGTACGATCCCGCTGTTCATACCTTCAGCCAGAAAAAGTCCTTCAAATGGACTTTCTTTTCTGGACAGCAACACCACAGCCTCACCGCATTCCTCAAGGAATCCCATGAGTCCTGAATCTTTCGGTATCGATTCAGGAACGTCCCTCAGTCCGCGCCTGTAAATGAGACGCAGCGCTCCTGTTGATGCTTCGGGATCGTTGTACACATACAGACAAGCCAGATCGGATCGGGAGTTATCAGCAGACTGTTCCACAAGTACGGAAACAAGATTACTGAATTCGGACTCGGCGGAAAGTCTGCTGCTGGCTCTTACCAGTTCATTGAGAACGGAGTTTCGTTCCATGAGATTATTATATTGTGTTGAATGGAACTTGTGAAATATTCAGCAGCTGCTTAATTCAGTATTTACTCAGCGTACTTGAACAAACCCGTAACGGTGTTCCAGGGATGTCCGAGATCGTCAATAACGGTCAAACTTCTTCCATCATCGCCCACATTCATCACAGGGTAAACTTTTCCCGGTGTCAGTCGGGCTCTGGCATCAAGATATGGATTCTCAAGATCCTCGAAGAGAGTCCGTACCTCGTTCTCCCGACATCGATCGGTAAAATCATCTTTTAAAGTAACGTAGAAATGGACCGATTCCATCAGACGTAATCCTTCAGCTCCCTGATGGCCGGAAAAGCTTTGAGCTTGGTGATGGACTTTTCCTGAATCTGCCTGACCCGCTCACGTGTGATACCAAGCATTTTACCGGTTTCCTCCAGTGTCAGAGGTCCTTCTCCCGAGAGGCCATACCGTAATTGAATAATTCGTTTTTCCCGTTCATTCAGCTGATTCAGAACATGTGCCAGGGTATCCTGCAGACTGGAATTGAACACAGACTCAACAGGTTCAATGGAGTTTTCATCTTTAATGAGTTCCGACAGTCTGGTGACATGATCATCATCCACAGTCGTATCCAGACTGGCAGTTTCCTGTGAAAGCTGCATGATATCCTTTATTTTCGATTCCGACATGTTCATATATTTTGCCAGCTCTTTATCGGTAGGCTCCCGTCCATAATCCTGAGTAAGTTGTTTGGAAACGAAAAAGGTTTTCTTGATGGTGTTGAGCATATGTATGGGGATGCGGATGACCCTGGCCTTATCGGCCAGAGACTTTATAATGGCCTGACGTATCCACCATGTACCATATGTGGAGAATCTGCATCCACGCTTGTAGTCAAATCGCTCCACAGCTTCGATCAGCCCGATATTTCCCTCGTCGATGAGGTCCAGTAGGCTCATTCCCCGGTTCTGGTATTTTTTCGCAATGGAAACTACCAGACGAAGATTGGATTTGATCATCAGATTCTTCTGCTCAAATAGAAGCTCTTCGGTGAAAGACCTTTTTTCCGTGAAATTATTATTGTCGATCTTACCGCTTTCTTTTTCGCCGTCCAGGTCTACAATATCCGCTTTATAGCCGGATATCTGCTGACCTATGCTCTGTTCCTGGTCGATTGTGAGCAGTGAATAACGTGAAATCTGTTTCAGATACAGTGCAAGAGGATCGGATTCGGCTTGCGATTCCACCTGATCCACTCCGCTGGCAAGGACTCCTGATTCTTCAATTTCCGTCATGAATCCTCCACAGGATCAGCCGCGGGGTGCATCATCGGGAGATACAGGTATGCCCTCCCGGAATACAGAAAAGATCATATCCTGCTTTCCGCCGTCAGGACCGGATGAACCAAGCCTTCCGATCCGGCTGCCGGTCGCTATTGTCTGTCCGACATTAACGAACAAATCTTCATTTCCACCGTAGAGGTAAATATACCCATTCGAGTCAACTAAGACAACGTGGCCAAAACCCCGATAGGGACCTGTCCATACGACATTGCCACCGGCAACGGCATGAACATAACTCAGGGGGTCCGCCTCGATGGCAACACCTACGAGTTTCCCGTCCAACGGCTGTTTGTATCCGGCAACCGGCCACCAGGGAACATTATTGACTCTGGCGGTAGCTGCATACTGTGCCGGTCGGGCTGTGATTTCCGGTTCCGGTTTCTTTCCGGTACCACTCACCACAAGAGTCTCGCCCACCCTGAGAACACGGTTTGCCTCCCGGCTGTTCAGGGATAGCAGGCCGTCAACATCGATATTATGTTCCCGGGCAATTCCGTAATACGTATCGCCCTTCCGCACCGTGTACAATTCCGGCTGTATATTCGTCCTTGAAGAAGCTTCCGGTGCTTCGTCTCCCGGAATAAGTAAACGTGTGCCGACAGAAAGGCCGGAAGGGTCCGCTATTGCGTTTTTCTTCAGTATTTCTTCAAGACTCACCCCGTACCGGCGGGCCAGAGAATACAGCGTATCACCCTGCACCATAACATGGATGACATCGCTGTATACGACCGGGATAGAAAGAGTCATTAACAGGATCACTGAGATGTAGAACCGAGATTTTCTTCCCATACTGTTTCATCATCGGAAGAAGTCGGTGATTGATGAAATGTAAAGAACAAAGGTGACTGCGGCACTCGTCTATACACCATGTGCCGACTGAAAAAAGAGTCGGGCTGGTCAGATTTGAACTGACGGCCTCCTCGTCCCGAACGAGGCGCGCTCCCCCTGCGCTACAGCCCGATTTGGCGGAAGTGACGGGGATCGAACCCGCGATCTCCGGCTTGACAGGCCGGCGCGATAACCAGCTTCGCTACACCTCCGAACCGGAGACACAATAGCTGAAACGGCAGAGGGCGTCAACTGAAGCTCCGCTTGCGTTGACGCCGGTCCCGAGAGCGTGGTATTTTCCTCGGGAGTTTCACTGAAGTTGAAGCCCCCGGGAATCCCCGCCTCATATGGTGGTAGTGAAGATTCGGGGTAAGCCTGAAAGGTCTTATCCCAAACCCGCTTCGGGGAAGCAACCCGCGAACTACCGGCTCAGCAGGTAGTTTTCATTCGACCAGGTGCGACATCTCTACCTACGGAAGGTTTCATGTCACCGAAAAATAGCAGTCACAGTTTTAAAACGGAAAAAAAGAAAGCATCATCCGGAAACAGGGTTCTTAAATTCATCGGTCTGGGCATCGTCGGGCTGGCGGTTCTGGGTCTCATTTTTTCATCCGTGTTTTCAGGAAGAAGCGGAGCATCAAATCAGCTGGTTTTTGGAACCTACGGAGACCGGGATATTGTTTATACCTATAACAATTCCTTCGGACAGGCCGTGGAAAACGCCATGTCCAACTACAATACCGGTGTCGATCAGAATAATCAGTTCTATACATTCATCCGTTACATGGCCTGGCAGGAAGCTTTCTCCTCCATAGTTCTCAATACAGCCATTGCATATCACCTTGATGACAGCGGATACGAACCTTCTTCACGGGCTGTCGACAGGAGAGTCATCGATTTCGGACGCTATCGCACCAATGGTGAGTTCGATGAAGCGAAATACCTTGCGGCATCCCCGGCCGTAAAAGAATCCGACAGGGAGCTGATGAAGGAACAACTG
>DAOVYP010000157.1 GCA_030635565.1 Spirochaeta sp.
GTGATGGTGAACGGAGAGGAAGTCATCCGGCACGACGTCCTGTCTGAATAATATCAACTCGTGTGGTGTCCCGGAAATTCGACGACCTTGCGATACGAAACAAATATGTCATTTGGGAAAAATGGTGGAGTGACCCGGAATCGTGGGGACAAGCACCCCGATGTTCGTCGGAGCCAAGCCTCTATGGCGAGCCCCGCTGGAACGAGGGGTACTTGCAGCAACGATTCCGAACAGCTCTGCTTACGGTATTCAATTGTAAGTTCGTGAACTGATTTCCGGGATACCACATCAGGCGACGGGGCCGATAGCCGCCAATCTCCACCCTTCAGGGAATTTACGGAAATAGAAGCCCATCTTCTCCGCCCAGAACGTAACTTCCGGGATTGCATCGGCGTACTCAGACCAGATTTGGATGTCCAGCCTCCAATAGCCGTTGTCGAGAGGTATCACCTGCATGGTGGACATTCTGAATATATCATCAGGTGCGACAGAGCTGACGTCGTATTCTGAAAAGAACCATTCCAGCTCGGAATTGACCATGGCCTTGTCCACTCCGGCATCGAAGAGAGGAAGATAGAGGGTATCGGCGATAACCGAGAGAGTCAGAGAAGTATTCTCATTGAAAATTCCACGTAGTAGCTTGTTGAAATAATAAAATGAAGCGTCTCCACCTGCAGGGTCGGGTGCGGGCTGTTCCGGACGCTGAGGCCGGGCCGGCTCTTCCGCCTCTACGGGACGTTCAACACGGCCGAATCCCGGGAAGATTACCTGGACCATAGCCCTGTAGCTCTTGGCTCTCTCGGTGTCGTCCAGTTCATCGAATCGATCTGCAACTCGATCATATGCATCCGCGAGATCGTAGCGCTGGGCATCCGAAAGATCATCAAAAAACATCTCCGAAGCACTTACGGCTGATGTTAAAGCCAGAAAAATGGAGATAAGTATGACGGTACGTTTCATCAGGAGCCTCCCGACATGAGTTAACTCTCATGATAGCGCAGGGGCTATTCTTTGTAAAACCAAAGAGCTGTTATTTCATGGAACTGAACTTCCGCATTGATAGTCTGAAGGGAAAGTCGTAAATTCCTTAGGTATGGGAGATCCGAAAGAATATAACGACAGCGAACTGCTGGAAGAAATAAGGGAAGAAGTAAAGGAACCTGATATGTGGAAAGTCGTTCTTCTGAATGATGACTACACTCCCAGGGATTTCGTGGTTGAAATACTGGTATCTGTATTCCACAAGCCGCCGATTGAAGCTACGAAAATAATGCTGGATGTGCACAACAAGGGAAGAGGAATGGTTGGTATCTATCCATACGATATAGGAAATACGAAAGTCACTCAGGTAACCCTGCTGGCACGGGAGCGAGAATTCCCCTTGAAAATCATTCTGGAGAAGGCCTGATATGAGACCAACTGATGAAGTTCAGGGAATCCTGAACGCGGCTTATCATGAAGCCAGGAACAAGGGACACGAATACATCACTCCCGAGCATCTTCTGTATTCGGCCCTGATATTTGATAATCCACGGGATATCCTCGAAGAATGCGATGTCGATCCGGATGAAATCCGGGAAAACATCGAAGGGTATTTCGCCAGACACATGGAGACGGTAAAAGACACTGAACCTGTTCTGACCGAAGGCTGGCAGGCCGTTATCGAGAGAACGGTACTTCACATGAGCAATGCCGGTAAGGATGAGATAACCTCTTCGGATCTGCTCGTGGCCCTTTACGATCTTGATAACTCATTTGCGTCATATTATCTCCGTAAGGCCGGTGTCGATCGTATGAGGCTGCTTGAGGTTGTATCCCACGGGCTGCCGCTTGAAGACGAAGAAGAATATGTAGAAGACTCCGAAGATCCGGCAGGCGATATCGGGAGGTTCGAAAGCCATGAACAGACCGCAAATCAGCGGAGTAAGAAAGCGAAGGCCAGTGCGCTCGAGCAATTTGCTACTGATATGACGGCACGAGCCGAACTGGGGGAACTGGAACCCCTTATCGGCAGGGAAGATATACTTGAGCGGACAATGCAGGTGCTCAGTCGACGTCTGAAAAATAATCCGGTGCATGTCGGGGATCCCGGAGTCGGTAAAACGGCTATTACCGAAGGACTGGCACGCCGGATCGTGGATGGGGATATTCCTCGCTTCCTCAAAAATTTTCGAATCTGGTCTCTTGATATGGGTTCGTTACTTGCCGGAACACGGTATCGTGGTGATTTCGAAGAGCGGATCAAGAAGGTCCTGACAGATCTTGAAGCACAGAAAAATGTTATTCTCTTTATTGATGAGATACACACCGTTATCGGTGCGGGAGCGACATCAGGCGGCAGCATGGATGCTTCCACTCTGCTTAAGCCGGCATTGATGTCGGGTAAGCTCCGCTGTATCGGTTCCACAACATATGACGAATTCAAGAAATTCTTTGAAAAAGATCATGCCCTGGCGCGGCGTTTCCAGCGTATCGAAGTTCCGGAACCATCAAAAGACGAAACCTATCAGATTCTTCTCGGTCTCCGGGGTGCATATGAAGTGCATCACGGAGTCGTGTTCGATGATGATGCACTCAGAGCAGCGGTGGATTTATCGGATCAATTCCTCAATGAAAAGCACCTTCCGGATAAGGCTATCGACCTGATTGATGAAGCCGGAGCCTGGAAACGGCTGAATGAGGAGAAGCAGACCGCCTTTTCAGACACGGATAAAACGGTGGTAACCCCGGAATCCGGCGAACTTTTCAAATTGGATGAGAATAAGGTATCCGATGCCCCTGCTGTACCGGTGCCGGTCGACGAAACCTGTTTGCCGAGAGTTGTCGTTTCCGACATCGAAAAAGTTCTCGCAAAAATTGCCAGAATCCCCGAGAAAACCGTAACTGCCGGTGAAACCGATCGTCTGATGAATCTGGCTGCTGCTCTGAAAGGGATGATTTTCGGTCAGGATCAGGCTGTGGATGACGTGGCCTCGGCCATCAAGCGATCAAGGGCGGGATTCCGAAATCCCGACAAACCGGTGGCCAGTTTTCTCTTTGTCGGCCCGACGGGAGTCGGTAAGACGGAATTGGCCCGAAGTCTGGCCGAAGAACTTGGTGTACCGCTTCACCGTTTCGATATGAGCGAATATCAGGAGAAACATACAGTCAGCCGTCTGATCGGTTCTCCGCCGGGATATGTGGGATATGAAGAGGGTGGAATACTCACTGATGCCATCAGAAAATCACCCCACGCCGTTCTCCTGCTGGATGAAATTGAAAAGGCTCATCAGGATATATACAACATCCTGTTGCAGATGATGGATTATGCGACGCTTACCGACAATATGGGCCGGAAGGCTGATTTCCGGAATGTGGTTATTATCATGACCTCAAATGCCGGAGCTCGTGAAATAGGCAAACAGAAAATCGGCTTTGTCGGCGGTGAATCCAGCTATGGTGTTCTGGATGATGCGATACAGAGGATCTTCCTGCCGGAGTTCCGGAATCGGCTGGATAAGGTGGTGAAATTCGAGAGACTCGGCATGGAAGTGGTAGAAAATATCGTCCGAAAGGAACTGGACTTATTCCGCAAGATGCTCGATCCCAAAGGAGTGAGCCTGGATGTCACCGAAGCCGCAGTCACCTGGATTGCTGAGAAGGGCTATTCTCCCGAATTCGGTGCCCGGAATGTCGCACGTATAGTTGAAGACAAGATAAAGGGCTTTTTTGTCGATGAAGTCCTCTTCGGATCTCTCTCAACCGGTGGCAAAGCTATAGCCGATGTCGAAGGAGATGATATCCGGGTCCGGACGGAGGCGAATGATCGCTGAAGAGGTTTACTTTCATCCTGATGCGGATGTGCGGTTTCCCGATCCTGTAGAAATCGACGGTGATGTCGTTGCAATCGGAGGTAATCTTTCACCCGGAATGCTTCTCTCGGCTTACCGGCAGGGTATATTCCCCTGGTTCTCCGATGATGATCCGATACTCTGGTGGAGTCTGAATCCCCGTTTCGTCATTTTTCCCGGGAGAATCCATATCTCCACGAGTCTGAAGAAGCGGATTCGCAGGAATCAGTTCGATCTGACGGTGGACAAGGCGTTTGATCAGGTAATTTATGAATGCAGGGACTCTCCGCGTTCCGGGCAGGATGGCACCTGGATAACAGACGATATGGTGGAGGCTTACCTCCATCTGCATTCCCTGGGATACGCCCATTCAGCCGAAGCATGGATCGACGGCGAACTGGCGGGAGGATTGTACGGTGTTTCCCTTGGAGGTTGTTATTACGGCGAATCCATGTTCACCAACCGGACAGATGCTTCCAAGATTGCTTTCACAGCTCTGGCGGGAGTGCTGGTCGATGCCGGATTCGGGTTGATTGACTGTCAGCAGCATACCCGGCACCTGGCCGCATTCGGAGCGGTTGATATGCCCCGGAGAAACTTCCTTGCTGCACTTGCCGGAGAACTGGAGAAGCCGACAATCAAAGGAGATTGGGGCCGTTATTTCCCGGAATTCCCCCAATCCGCCTTGTGGGAAGGGCTGCGGGGCAGGTGAGTAATCAGTGAAAACCATACTTTTTATGGCCATAGTTCCCGTATTCATCATTACGGCCGCCATGCCTCTCACCGCTCAGACCGAAGCAGGTTCCGAAACCGTGAATCCGGAACTTGAATCCCTCCTTGAATACGCCCTGTCATCCGCCGAGCAGGGGAATTGGGAACAGGCCCTTCAGGCCCTTGATGATGCCGAAAGGCTTGATACCGACGATCCCAGGATCAATTCATACAGAGCTTCCATCCTGGAACTGCATGCACTGGATGTTGCACAGGTTTCCTGGACCGAAGGTGAACCCTCGGAAGTTCAAATTACAGGCACAGAAGCTGATGGCGGGGAAGATGATGATACTCCCAAGTTTGTCATCGACAGGGGAGATAAGGACAGCCGCAACGATCCGGCCGCCTATCGGGATAATCTTCGTCTGGGTCTGTCCATCAAGATGTTCGCCGTTAATCCCCTTTCTACTGAAACCATCAATACATGGTCGTCAGGAAATGAGTTTATCTACGCTTCACTTGGAACTGATCTCAGGTACTGGATGCCGTTCCTCGGCCGCAGTCTGGGTGTTCATTTCAGAAGCAGCGGATATTCCTGGGTGCCGGGAGAACCCGGTACACTGTTCAATTCATTGGATCTGGGCATCAATCTGCGGGGATTCCTGCTGGAAAGTCTCACATCACGTCTGGAAATAGGGCTCGACTTCGGGGCATCACTCCATACAGTCAACGACGTGGATACGGGGATTGACCGCAGCGGGGCTCTATTTCTGGGAATATGGGTATCCGACCCTCTGTTCTTCCACATTTTCAAGGTTGATTCCCTCGAAAGACTGGTTTTCAACGGAGGTTTGAGGATCTACTCATCGACCACCGATGTAATACTGGAAACGATAAACTACCGGCTGGAGGGGGCCTGGTACTTCAATCGAGGCTATGGCGGTGTTCGTTTCGAATGGTGGGATTTCACAATTGAGAGCGGCCCGATGATCATGATGTCATTTTCCTTATACGGCGGCTTTCGGTATTAAGAATCTGAAATCAGCAGTCGGCGGATTCGGCCCGGTTGAGCCCAGCTTTTCGTACCGGCACCGCCGAGTTTCCTGAGATAATCTTCGAGGTTCGGTGAACTGAATTCCTTTGCGGCTCTTTCCGCGGACTCTTTGTCATCAAAGGGCAGATAGGCATGTAATGCCTGGTTGCCCTGCCAGAAACTCCCATTGGCGGAGCTGTAAAGTCTTGGTATGAAACGATTCCTGCCGTAGGATTCCCATGCGAGTTTCCACGGAGAGAATGCATAAGGACCCACACCGAGGAGGGCCCAGAATATTCCTTTGGCACCGTATCGTTTCAGCATGACCCCTTTTCTCA